>JAGQXH010000298.1 GCA_020436695.1 Lewinella sp.
GCTGAGGTGTTGATGTGTGCGGGTGGTGCCCTTTTACCGTTCCGGTGATCAACACCTCACTCATTCCTGATAAATACCTTTCACAAAAAGACAGGAATTCACTTTAATCTGCCTTCTGTATTATTGATGCCGATTCTCCCCTTTGGGGGAGATGCCGAAGGCAGAGGGGGCCTCATCCCCAAAACTACCCTCCACTCACCGGTGGAATAAGCACTACATCATCCCGGCCGTTCAAAATAAGATCATCCGGAGCATACTCATTATTAACGGCAATGGCCAGGGAACGGAGCTTTTGAAAATCAGGATATTCCTCGAGCAGAGAAGCTTTCATTTGTTTTACTGACGCGGCCTCCGGCAGTTCCATCTCAATCGTATTATTTCCTAAAATATCCTTTGCTATTCCAAATCCCACGATAGTGATCTGCATGTTTTTTGACATTTTATACCCTAATCAGGGTAGAAGAAAAGAGAAAACAAATGCCAAATCGGGCCAATTTTACCCTTTAAGGCAGAATTTTAACATTTTTTTAACACTTTTCTTGAAAAATTAGGCATCCAACATTAAATTTGGTCGTATACCCCATTTAGGGTAGAAAAACTTTCGCAAAAGCCTTAAAGATTACTTTTTATCTTCTGGTTTTGCGTGCAAATATTACCCTTTTTTTCAAGAGAATACCCTTCTTTTTAAGGTTAAAACGTCTTAGCCGTTGAATTCGTTGACTAAATGGAGGAAACGCTATAGTTTTGCCGATCAATAACAGCAAACTACTCGTTAAAAACTGATCCTTAACAGTTTACAAAAACGAACATATCAAAATTTTTATCATCAAAAAAGGATCAGTCGGCATTTCCATGAAACACTATTGTCACTACTTAGACCTTGTTTTTTTTACCATCGAGTAATTGCCAAATTGTGCTCTGACAACAAGTAGACTAACTCCAGTAAATCAACCAAAGACCGATGAAAACATCGTCAGTGCAAACGGGTTTGGCCGTTAAGAACTTAAAAAGATTGAGATGAAACTCCCATGGACATTAACTGTACTAGCAGGTTTTTGCCTGTTAGCAAACATCGCATTGGCTAATGCGAACTCGAGTCTGACGACTTCGACTCCAACAGGAGGATCCATTCCTCTTACCAACGAAGTACTCCAGGAACGCATCGAAAAGATCGACCTACCGTTTACTGTTCGTATCACTCCCGCTGTTCGGGAATACATCAAGCGGTATACTGAGAACGGTTACAAAGATGCAGAATTGATCCTCGGCCGTTCGGCCATGTACTTTTCCATTTTTGAACATTACCTGAGCGTTTACCAGCTTCCCAGATCGCTGAAGTATCTGCCTATTGTAGAATCTGCATTACGGGCCGATGTTCGCTCTTCTGCCGGAGCTGCCGGATTATGGCAATTCGTTCCGGTATCCGCTAACTACTTCAAACTGGAAATGAATGGCGTGGTGGACGAGCGGCTGGATCCTTACCGCTCAACCGAAGCCGCTGTAAAAATGCTGGCTTTCCTGTACGATGAATTCAAAGACTGGCCTTTGGCTCTGGCAGCTTACAATTGTGGCCACGGTCGTGTAAAACAGGCCATCAAGCGTGCACGCTGCAATAACTACTGGGAGATCCAGCAGTTTCTGCCTTATGCCACCAGAAAGTATGTTCCTGCCTTTGTAGCTGCTGCTTATCTGGGCAACTATTATCAGGAACATGGTCTGAATCCGCGTTTTCCGGATCACGACCTGCAGGATACCCGGGTGTTCAGAATTTACGAGAATATTTCTTTTTACAAGCTTTCTTCTTCGCTGAATATCCCTTTGAGTACGCTGACTGAGCTGAACCCGAGCTACGTAAAAAAATACATTCCCTACAACCGTAAGGGATATCTGCTGCGGGTACCCTCCGTCTACGCTTCTGCGGTAAGAAAATATCTGGATGAAAAGCTGGAATTGAAGCCGCAAAGCCCCGAGGCTTACTTTGAGACCTTCTACGTGGTCACTCCCGGCGACCGGATCGAAACCCTCGCCTCTTTGTTTCAGTGTACTACGGAAGAACTCATGGCCTGGAATGGCCTTTATCAGTCAGATATTGTAGCCCATCAGCACCTGCGTATCTATCTGCCTAAGTCGAATAAGATCATTCGTCCGTAATGATGTTGAACTGGTCGGACAGATCTACTGGGTCCGACCAGTTCATAATATTCTAACGGAAGAACAACGCATTACTGAACAGGAACAATCCGTTCTCCCAAAATCCTCTGAACAAAGGATTGTCCACCAGATATACAACGCTTCCCCTTCCTTTATCCTGTACGGCATAGACTACCGTATTTTTCATTTTCTTCATTGAATCGGCTCCAACGAAACCTGAGATCATCGGATCATCACCAATGAGACCGACATTCCAGGTATCCTTCAGCGGCTGATAATGTAAGGTGCCGGTTTTCAGAGAAAAATAGTAATCCGGTAAGCCGAATGCCAGCGGGTGAGTATTATCCATTTTGAGTTTGAAGATCGCTCCGGGCAAAGATTCGCTGATCTCCCGGCGGGCCGCACCGGCATAATCGTGAAAACGACCGGCCAGGGTAGCCTCCTCTGCCTCCTTACGGGCGGCTTGTTCCGATTCGCTTGTAGCATATTCCTCCAGGCTGAAGCCGGATTTTCCGGCCAGTGATGCATTGGCATTACCAATGGCGATCAGGCGTCCGCCGCCATTGACCCAGTCGTTGATCTTATCCAGCGTGCCGCCATCCAACCGGTAACGTCCCTCCGGCATGATGAGTGTATTGTATTTGGAGAGATCGATGCGTCCCAGATCATTTGCTTCATATACGCCGAGTGGATATTCCAGACGCTGTTCGAAATAATACCAAACCTGTCCGAATTCATTTGGAAAGGTATTTTCGCCGGAAAGTAAGGCAATTTTAGGTGCAGGAATAATGCGCATGGCATCCGACCCCAGGTCCTGCCCGCTATCGGCAAAGCCGGTTTCCACGCTAGTTACCACCTTTCCATGTTTCTTCGCAATGGCATCAACCCTGCTTACAAAATCTGCTTTTTTCCGGTTGTCGGAACGGGTAATGACCAATGTGCCGGCAGCGTAGGATTTACCTTCCAATCCAAAAGGAGCACTGGCATAACGCACCAGAATATCAGCCTGCAGCAGGTCAGAAAGGAAGCGGGCATCCTGCATCGATTCCCAGTTGGCCAGATAGGCATAGGCATCCGCTTTTACGCCGGTAACAGAAGGCCCTTCAATGGTAAACTCATTATCAATACTGATCCGCTGGGTAGTTGCATAAGCTTCCAGACCATAAGCATAAGGTAATGACCAGGATGTAATATCGTAAGTAAGCGAATCTTCCAACTCAGCGGAAGGATCCAGTAGTACCTGGGTCAGTGTGGAAAATGGCTGATAAGCACTGATGAGCAGATCATTCGATGAAACGGAGACCGAAGTGGATTCCCCCGTCTGGTAATCATAAGCCCGGAATGAACCGCCACCGGTGCTTTTCCCATAGCGGATGCCGTTCTTGTCGAGTAATTCACAAAGGGCCTGTAACTTACCCTGCGGATTGTCTCCTTTAATAATGTAGGTCTTGTACATTCCCCGGGGATTAGCGCGGGTATCCTGGTAATATTTTCCAAAATTACTGATCAGTCGATCCTTATTTTTTGAAGCTACTTCCACGGTTGACAGGGCGGTTGTACGGTGATGCGACACCCGGTCGTAGAGCGTCAGCGTATCCATGTTGGGCATGATGATCGCTTTCCCGCCCCGGCTGTGGCCACCTTGCTCGTAAGTCATACCGATAGCACCGGTAAAAGTCGGGTAGGTATCTCCGTAGCTGGGATAAAACAGGTCAAATACTTCTTTGGTAAAGTACAGCCAACCGTTCCGGTCAAAGTATTTGGCGTGATTTTTTCCTATCTCCACCTGGAAATCAGCCTGCCAGTCGGTAATGTACTTATGATACGGCCGGGCAGCGGGTGCGAAATAGTACGGGTTGTTGTAATACTGTTCGTGCAGGTCGGCATGAACGTGCGGCAGCCAACGCTGATATTGTTTCATGCGCTGCTGCGATTCTACCTGTGTTTGCCAGGCCCAATCCCGGTTCAGGTCGAACAGATAGTGATTTACCCGGCCTCCGGGCCAGGGTTCGCGGTGTTCCCGTACCGTAGGGTCCGGATTGGCGATTACATTGGTCACTCCCCGAAACCAGTGCGTATAACGGGAGTAACCGTCCGGATTGAGAGAAGGATCCATGATCACCACCGTGTTTTTCAGCCACTCACTGGTTTGCGCATTATTGGGATTGGCCAGATCATATACCACTCCCATGGATGCTTCCGAACCCGCCGATTCATTGCCATGTACACTGAAGCTTAACCACACGATCGCAACATCCAGAGCAGGATCGGGATCTCCAGACAATAGTCCGGCCCGGCGCAGGTTATTTTCGCGGATGGCGTCCAGTCTTGCCAGGTTTTCCGGCGTGGATACGTAGGCATTCAGCAAAGGCCGTTTTTCATTGGTACGTCCGTATTCGATTAGTTGTACCCGGTCTGACGCTGCCGCGACGTGCTGAAAATAATCGACCAGCAAATGGTGAGGCGTGAAGTTTTCTCCCAGGTGATGTGGTAAGAACTCATCGGGAGACTGCAACTGGGCCCGGCTACCAAGCGGTAACAACAACAGCAAGGCCGATGCCCATATCAAGATTGATCGCATACTAGTGTTTTTATTTTTCACACAATAATAGGAAAAAGAACGGAGGCGGGAGGGATCTTTGTGTTTTGAGAACTCCCAAAGTTGTCCTAAATTGCCCGGATCTATTCATCCATACTGAGCTATGTATACCACACTCATATCCGCCAAAGCTTTACAGGAACATCTATCGGACAAGAACTGTCTCATTGTCGACTGCCGTTTTGATCTGAACGATACATCTGCCGGCCGTCGTGCCTATGAAGAAGCTCATATCCCCGGAGCGGTCTATGTTCATCTGGACGACGATCTTTCCGGCACCATTATCCCCGGTGTTACCGGTCGGCACCCGCTGCCTTCCATTGAAAAGCTCACGGAGCTTTTCTCTCTCTGGGGAATAGATGACAATGTACAAGTGATCGCTTATGATGATAAGGGAGGAGGCATTGCTTCCCGGCTTTGGTGGATGTTGCGTTGGCTGGGTCATCAGGCCGTTGCCGTACTCGATGGGGGCTGGCCGGCCTGGGTTGCGGCATCCTATCCGGTTTCCAATCTGCCCGCCAGTCTCCGGCCCCGGATGTTTACGGCCCGCCCGCAGGCAGACCTGCAGGTAGACGCTGATATTGTAGACAAAATTCGGACCGATCCCAATTTTACCGTCGTAGACTCCCGTGCTGCAGAGCGCTATCGTGGCGAAGTAGAGCCTATTGACCCCGTTGCCGGTCACATTCCGGGAGCGATCAACTTACCCTTTCCGGAAAATTTGAAAAGCGGTACATTTCTGGATGCGGCACAACTGAAAGAGCGCTTTGAAAAAGCATTGGCCGGGAAAGCGCCGGAGCAGATCGTATTCTATTGCGGTTCGGGAGTGACGGCCTGCCACAATATTTTAGCCTATGCGCATGCCGGCCTGGGAAATGCCGTTTTGTACCCCGGTTCCTGGAGTGAGTGGATCACTGATGAAAAAAGGGATATTGCCAGGGGATAAACGGCAAAAATTAATATCAGGGGAAAAGTAATGCCACTTCCTAAAGGCGAAATATTTGCGAATGCAATTAGCAGATAATATTAAGCATTATAGCACTGAAGTATTAGCTGCCTGTGGCGGCACTTCCTCATCACTTCGGTGAGATTCAAGACAACTGTCCGAGATGCCATCCGGCAGACGATGCCAGAAGCGAAGTTTCAGCATAGTAAAGATCCCAACTGCAGCAACCACTCCTGCCTCCGGATCATGGCTCAATTCAAGCCACTCATCCCCCCAGTCAGAATGATCCGATACCAGATCTTCCCAAAAAAGATTTTCCATAATCGTTTATTCGAACCGTTAAGTAAATGAACTTTGATCAAAGCTATGGGGGAGAGCTCAATAGCGATCTTAGGACGGTCAATTGAGTAAAAGTTACTGCAAACTAAGCTATTTTATTGTTGTTTTGCATCAACCGGACCGTATATTTCTTCTATTTTAGGCAGTTTGCGGTCTTTTTACCGTCTTCTGCATGGTGCAAACTCCTTCGGCTTACCTATCTTTGCGGCTTTTAACGATCAATCCCGCTTGCCCTCTGTTATACCAACAAGAATTCCAAAATCGATCTACAAAACAACAAGTAATAAATGGACCACTCTTTTTACGATCTGCATGTAAAGGCCATCCAGGCCGAAACCGAGGATGCTGTGACCGTTGTCTTTGAGGTTCCCGATCACCTGAGTGAAACCTTCCAATATACGCAGGGACAATATCTTACCCTGAAATTTGAGATCAAAGGAAAAGAAGAACGGCGCGCCTATTCTATGTGCAGCAGTCCAGTGGATAAAGACCTGGCCGTGACCGTTAAGCGATTGAAAAGTGGCATCGTATCCAATTATATTCATGATCAACTGAAGGCTGGAGATACCGTTTCCGTCATGCCGCCGGAAGGACGCTTTTACACTCCTTTGCAGGAAGAACAGCAAAAAAACTATTATCTTTTCGGTGCCGGTAGCGGGATCACTCCTTTGATGTCTATTCTTAAGACCGTTCTGGAAAAGGAACCCATGAGTAAGGTCTGCCTCCTTTACGGGAACCGTAACGAGAATAGTATCATCTTCAAAGAAGAGCTCGAAACACTGGAAAAACGCTATCGCGGACAGCTTGTAGTGGAACACATCCTCAGCCAGCCCAAACGGGAAAAATCCGGTGGCGTTTTCGGATTCCTCTCCAAAGGCACAGTCCTCTGGCAAGGGAAGACAGGTCGGATCAGCAGCCAGGCAGTGAAAGAATTTATTGCCGATCATCCTGCCGGTACCAAGCTCACCGAATACTTCATCTGCGGCCCGGGAGCTATGATCACTACCGCAGAAGTTGCACTGAAAGAACTGGGCATCGATAAGCACCACATTCACACGGAACGATTCACTTCCGATATAGACGAAAAAGATAAAGTCAAAGGAAAAGCCGGCGCAAAGATCATTGTGCACCTGAGCGGCAGCACTATTGAAGCCGAAGTGCCGCCGGGTAAAACCATCCTGGACGTTCTGCTGGACCTTCGCTACGATCCGCCTTATTCCTGCCATTCCGGCGCCTGCTCTACCTGTATGGCCAAGGTCATCCGGGGAAGCGTAAAGATGGACGCCTGCTACGCGCTGGATGACGATGAGGTCGCCGAGGGATTTATCCTTACCTGCCAGTCTCATCCCACCAGTGATGAGGTGGAATTGACCTACGATGTATAGCATCCGTGCTTTTTTGAATTAGCTGGATTTTTCGTATCATTAATGCGCTTAAAAGATACGATGTGAGTTTTTTTCAGCGCATTTTTGTCATCTTTCAGAAAGGCTCTCCTTTCCGGCAGCAGCTTGCTTCCGGCACTAAACGCATCCGGCGACTATTGGACCTTAAAGCACCGGAAGCCTGGCTGCAAACCTTCTCCTCCCTCCTGCTGAGATCAGGTGCTATTTTATTGTTTCTGGGGCTGTTGCTGTTTCTCTGGCGCTCGCTCGTTTACGAAGGATATACTATTCAGTCTTTCAACGTTCCGAAAGTATTACAGGATAGCGGTTTCGACGGTACGGTGATCGCCCGCCGACTGGAAGACCACTATCTCCTTCTAAAAAAAGATGCTGCCACTATTAAAGAAGATAGTGTACAGGCCATAGGAGATGAACAGCAGCCCGAATTAAATGTAGATGTCCTAGGTGTAGGTCTATCCCTGAAAAGTATCGGTTTTTATCTGCGGGATCTAATTGGTAGAAAAAACAATCTTATCCGCGGTGAGATCACCCAGACTGACCAGACCCTGGCCCTAACGCTGCGAATGACCGGAGCCCAACCGGAAACAGTCACCCAATCTCTGGATCAGGGCTATCAAATGGCTATCGACGGCATTTTGAATGATGCGGCCAAGTTGATCTTAAAGAATACCGACCCTTATCGCCTGGCTATTTATTATACCCATATGGGTGAACATGATCAGGCCATTGCTACCGCCCGGCAAATGTTGCTGGATCGGTCCAATGAACAACACTGGGCCTATCTGGCCTGGGGAGTCGCACTGGAAAAGAAAGATGCACCGGAAGAGGCTATGGAAAAGTTTGAATGGGCCATCCAGAGCCAACCGGATTTTGCGCTGGGTTGGTTGCGTAAAGCCTATTTACTCCGTGACCAGGGCCATCTCGAAGAAGCTTTACCGGCATTGGAAAAAGTCATAGAACTGGACCCGGATAAGGCCAGTTTCTGGAATTCCTATGCCTATCTGCTAGATGCGCTTGGAAAACAAGAGGCCTCCGATGAAGCATTCCGGCAGGCCACTGAACATTCGGATGATGCCTACCTCTTGTTCAACTGGGCAGATAAAAAGGCCGGGCGCGGTCAACTGGCAGAAGCCAACGAAATTCTGGATGACGCCATAAAAAAAGCACAAAAAAAAGGCGATATCATCGGCGAAACAGATGCACAGTTATTCAAGGCCATGCTGGAGCAGGATTCCTCAAAGATCAGGAAGTATGCCCATTTAAAGATCGCATTGCAACCGGACAATCCTTTTACCATACAGCTGACGACCACAGCATTATATCGGACGGGGCTATACAACGATGCCATTGCCATCGGAAAAAAAGTTCAAGACATTTACCGGTCGGTAGAAGAGAAGCAGAGAACGTTGAACATGGTTGCCATGGCCTTTAACTTTTCCGGGCAGCCGGACTCCGGCCTTGTTTACGCCCGGGAGGCTATAGCCGTAGACAGTACGGTGGGTTATCCTTATTCTACTTTAGCCGAGGCCTATCATTTCACCGGTCATCGGGATCGCTTCCTCCAATATCTCAGTGTCGCCTTTGAAAAAGGTTTATCTCCGGCTGCACTGAAACGCGGTGATCCGCCCTATGATCAATACTGGGAAGATCCTGAATTCCAGCAACTTAAAAGCCAATATGAAAAATAGATCTACCCTGAGGATTCATCTAAGGTAAATTCCAGCAACCGGTATTCATAAGGATACAAATGCAGGGGAAATACCTTCGACCCGGCATACTTATATTGTTCGCCGGTCCAGGGTTCGTTTACCACTACGGTTTTATCTTCCCGGTAAATGGGATGCAGCGTACCCCCAACGCTATGATTGGCGTAATTGATGATCACCACTACATTCTCCTTCTTCAGTTGCCAGCGCCACGCTAAAATGTACTCACCACCGTGAGCCAATTCCAGTTGTTGCCATTGCCCTTTATGAAAAACCGGCTTTTGCAGATAAGCCAGCAGCTTCTTATAAAAGACAACGCTACAGGAACAAACCACCTCATTCCCCTGTACCGCCTCTTCCTGTAGTCGTGCATTCACCGCACAGGTGCAGGGACGCTCATCGGGTAATCGCCCCAACTGAACGGGAAGCCGTACCCGCCGGCCTT
>JAGQXH010000299.1 GCA_020436695.1 Lewinella sp.
GTGCCTTGTCTGCACTATTATACGATGGGCGATTCGGATACGATCCGGCAGATCGTTGAGGCGGTCTATTAATTCAAGGTTGCCGGTTAATCCGTTGACTAGCCGGCAATCGGCAACGGATCAACCCGCCAGATTCCCGTAGGCAATAAAGTAAGGATTCAACAGATTTTCCTTGTTATAACGCAGCGGTTTCTTGGTTTCTTCATCGATCACAGATCCACCGGCTTCTTCCAGCACGATCTGTGCGGCACCGGTATCCCATTCCATCGTTGGGCCCAGACGCGGATAAACGTGCGCATCCCCTTTAGCCATCAGCAGGAATTTCAGGGAGCTACCTCTCGATACTTTTTCCGGCTGGTGGAGCCCATCAATAAAAGCCTGCGTCCCTTCATTTAGATGAGAGCGGCTGCAAACCACTTTCAGCCCGGTATCGGAAAGTTGGAAGGGTAGGGCCTTGAGCGTTGTTATTGCTTCCCCTCTGCTCATCCAGGCTCCCTGTCCTTTGATCGCCCAGTATACTTCGTCCAGAACCGGAGCGTAGACGACGCCGAATACTGGCTGTTGGCCTTCTACCAGAGCGATATTAACGGTAAATTCGCCGTTGCGCTTTATGAATTCTTTGGTGCCGTCCAGTGGATCGACCAGCCAGAAGCGTTCGAAATCCTTTCTTTCTTCGTATGGAATGGCTTTGTTCTCCTCGGAAATAATGGGGAAGTGTTGTGGAAGTGCTTCCAGTCCATCGCAAATGACCTTGTTTGCCGCCCGGTCGGCCTTGGTCAACGGAGAATCATCGGATTTCATCTCTACATTGAAATCCGCTTCATTGGCATAGATCTCTAAAATGGCCGCTCCGGCATCCCGGGCAATAGCAATTACGCGTTTCGATATGTCATTCCAGTCAATCATGGGAAACCTTTTTTTTTCGCAAAGGTATAAGTTATTGGTCGGCGACAAAATATTCCCCGAAATATTCGCCTAAGTAGTTTGACGGAAATAAATGAACCAATTTTTTCTAGAGCTTTTGAAAATTTCGCACACCATTTCCTGCAAGTCAATGGCTTAGCGAAATATTAAAAACCTAAAATTGGTCCATTTATTTTTGCTCCGTCACTTAAACAATAGTTGCTCTTAATAATCCTCCTCTTTCACCATGCTCCTCAACTTTTCCAGGCAGCGAAACCGCCTTTGACGCACGGCCACTGCACTGGGAATATCCAGCCGGTCCATGATGGCATCATCCGCAAACTCCCTTACAAAACTCAGCAGTAACAGTTCTTTGCAGGGTTCCCCAATGCGGTTGAGTAGTTTTTCCACCAGATTGCGCTGCCAGTCGTATTCATAGTAATCCACTACATCCGGCTGCTGAAATGCCTTCTGCACATCTTCCATTTCATCGGTGTGTACCATACGTTCCTCGTAGGCACTACCGAATTTTTTCATGGCATAATTTTTACCGATGCCGAACAAATAGGTTTTTAGGCGGCTTTGTAAAGGTGGCACTAGTTTGCCATCTTTGATATTATAGAAGAAGGTGGTGAAACTCCGGGTATAAATCTCTCTGACATCCTCTTCGGGCATGCCGAAAGACTTGGTTAGAAAAGCTAGAAAAGAGGGCCAGTAATCCTGGAACAGCTGATTCAAAAATGATCGATCTCCCTCCCGGATCCGGAGCAGTAACTGCTCATCTTCCTGGTATCGTTTGCTCATTAATCCCTGTTTAAAATAAAACGTTACGCGGTAAAGGGGTAGGATGGAAAGTATAGCAACAAATTGTAAGAAAACGCGGGTTTATACCGCTAAGTTATTATCTTTTCCCCTGCATGAAGTAAAAATCTCAAAAAAACAGCATGAAGATAAAATTTTGTGGAGCTGCAAGAGAAGTAACCGGAAGCGCGCATTTACTCACCCTCGATAACGGCTATACCATTCTACTCGACTGTGGCCTCTACCAGGGTTATAATTCGGATTATAAGACTTTTAATGATACCTGGCTGTTCGATCCCAAAGAGATCGACTGCCTCATTCTCTCCCATGCGCACATCGACCACAGCGGCCGCCTGCCTAAACTGGTCAAAGACGGTTACCGGGGGAATATTATCTGTACCCATGCTACGCGCAGCCTCTGTGCGATCATGCTACTCGACAGTGCCCACATCCAGGAAAAAGACGCTGAGTTTTACAATACCCGCATTCTTCCTAAAAAACGAAAAAAAGGCAAACATCTGGAAGAACGCGAACCGCTCTACACCAAGGATGATGTGGAGGTTACGATGGACCGCTTTATCGGCCATCCCTATAATCAGTGGCTCCGTATTTCCAATGACGTGGAAGTCTTGTTCCGCGATGCCGGCCATATACTCGGTAGCGCCAGTGTCACCCTGCGGATACAGGAGAACGGGAAAACGACCATTTTCGGTTTTACCGGTGATGTAGGACGTCCTAACCGGCCCATACTTCGCGATCCGCAACAGATGCCGGAAGTGGATTATCTGGTCTGTGAGTCAACCTACGGCGACCGGGATCACGATGCGCCACCGGCCGAGATGGATCATTTCCTACGGATCATTCAGGAAACTTGTGTGGACAAGAAAGGGAAGCTCATCATTCCGGCCTTCAGTGTCGGCCGTACCCAGGAGATCGTCTATATGCTCGATCAACTGGAAACCGCAGGAAAACTACCCAAGATCCCGGTTTATGTAGATAGCCCGTTGGCGGTGAATGCGACCATGATCTTCGGTACACATCCGGAGTGTTACGACAAACAGCTCCACGAATACCTGCTGATAGATGATAATCCATTTGGTTTTAACTCCCTGACCTATGTACGGAAAGTGGAAGTGTCCAAATCCCTCAACAACCGTACTGAGCCCTGCATCATCATCAGTTCATCGGGTATGATGAATGCCGGCCGGGTAAAACACCATCTGTTCAATAGTATCGATAATCCAAAGAACACCTTGCTGATCGTCGGCTATTGCTCGCCGGAAACGCCCGGTGGTAAACTGCGGGACGGCGCGCATGAGCTCAAATTATTCGGAGAAATGAAACCGGTGCGTGCCCGCATCGAGATCATGGATTCCTTTTCCGCCCACGCCGACCGGCACGAATTGCTGGATTTTGTACGTAATCAAAAAGGGAAGGTGCACTCCATTTTCCTGGTACACGGTACCATCGACCGGCAGGAAGCTTTTCAGGACCTGCTTAATAAGCACGGGTTCGATCAGGTCTTGATCCCTTCTTTGGGGGAGAGTTTTAAATTATAGTACTAAGCTCTCGGTCATATATAGTGACCCAATGACGAGTTGGATTGCTTAAATGGTACAGATGAATGGTTTTATGGCTGGTCATTATGGCTAGGCAGTTCAGCCATAATGACCATACCATTCATTAAGCCCATCATCTATTGCTCCGTGTGCTCTTCTGTTCAATTCACCTGCCAATATGTTCAACCCACTTACATTTAGAAAGTGATGTGTCTGTGCCGGCCCTACTTTTGTGCCGAACCAAAAAATCGAAAACATGCACAGATTAATCATCCTGTTAACGGGTCTGCTACTTGCCGGCACCCTCTCTGGCCAGACCGCAACCAAGGAAATCAGCGGACAATGGGTCAATGAAGACCAAACCCGGGTAATCGAGTTTGTCAGGAACGGAGATGCCTACGACGCCATCATTCGCAAGGCAGATGCCCCTCAACTCGTAGATAAAAAACAGATCAGCGGACTGGAGGAAACGAAGGATGCGGTATTCAGTAACGGCACCCTCTACATCATTCAAAAGGGACGCACCGCAAAATGCTCCGCCCGGCTCATTAATGACAATAAGCTTAAACTAACTGCCAGTATAGGACTGCTCTCCCGAAGTCAGACCTGGACCCGGCTTGAGCCCTAATCCGATCCATTTTATGAAAGCGTTTATTATCGCGATTATCCTGCTGACGGGGAGTTCAGTCAGGGGACAGATCCAATTCAGCTCACTGGAGGACGTTTTTCGTTACGCTGATAGTCATAGTATTGCGATCCAATCGGCTCACATCCAGGAACAGATCTTTTTGTCCCAGGAAAGAGAGGCCCGGCAGGCTTTGCTACCCGGTATCAACGGCTCGGCCGGTATGACGAACAACATCACCCTGCAGCCTACATTGGTACCGGCACAGCTGTTTAACCCGTCCGCCCCGGAAGCGACTTATGAAGAGTTTACTTTCGGTAAAAAGTATCTCTATAATTCTGGTGTGCAGGTGAACTGGGATGTGCTGAATTTTCAAAAGTGGTTTGCCGTCAGGACCGCCTCGGCGCAAACCGGGTTCGGGAAAGCGAACACCGATCAGATCAGATTCGACACTTATCAGGCACTGGCCGGCACCTATTATTCCATTCTGTTGAGTGAGCAGTACCGGGAGATCTATCAATACCATTTGGAAACCAGCCGGGATATTCTGTCCCACGCGGAAGAGAAATACCTGGCCGGGATCATCAGCATTGAAGCTCGCAACCAGGCCAGGATCCAGCTCCTGAAAGCAGAAAATGAGCTTCGGGATCTGGAAACCAGTCTACAGCAGTTGTACACCCAGTTTCAATCCCAACTCGGAGTGGATGAGGATATCCTCATCACCGAAGCAATAACGACCTCTGGTGATGCCCTAACAACGCTGAACGCCACTTCCCCTCACCCGGAAGTGGCCGTTCAGGAAGCACAATTGGATCTAATGCAGGCCCAACTGAAGCAGGCCAAGTATTTACTTTATCCGAGCATCAGCATCGGTTATCAGTACAACTACACCTGGGCTACAGATCAGTTCCTGGACTTTTCCAACGTCAATAACCTGCCTCAGCAATCGCTTGGGGTCAAGCTCAACATCCCGATCTTCAATGGCGGAGCCAGTAAGGGGAAGATCGCCAGGGCCGGACTAAGTGTAATTCAACAGGAACACCTGCTGGAAAACACCATTCAGGCTACCCGCAGGGAGGACGAAATGCTGCAAAGGCAATATATCCGCGCATTGGCGGCACTTCAAGAGAAGCAGGAAATTCTTGATCTTCAGATGGAAAACGACCAGCATTCCGAAAATAAATACCAGAGCGGGTTGATCAGCCTGGATGAACGCCTGGATAAATATCAGGACCTATTGACCGTACAGAACCAGTACCTGCAAAGCCTGAGCGATTACTACGTCAATTACTATCAACTGTATATTCGACAAATTCAATGATAAGCATATCTCATCACCACCTCATCCCGGTTTTTCTGTTGGCGATCACCGGGGGCATCACTTCCTGCAATCGTTTGGAGCAGACCTCACCTGTCCGGAAAACCATCCAGGAAGCCGTCTTCGCCAGTGGCCATGTGACCCAGGAAGACGAATACGTGATCGCGGCCAACGTTGACGGCACGGTTCTGGCAATAAACGTGCAGGAAGGCGATACCGTAGCCGAACACCAGGTTTTACTGAAACTGAAAAGCGATATTCAGAACAGTCAGCTACAGGAATTGCAGGCCGTGTACGAGGAAGCACGCAGCAATGCCTCCGAAGATGCGCCTCAACTCGCTCAGATCCGTATCCAGATCGAACAGACCGAATTGCAGTTGGCCCAGGATGAGACCAATTATCTGCGCTTTAAGGATTTGAGGGAAAACAACTCCGTATCCCAACTGGATTTTGAAAAAGCCAGACTACAATACGAAAGTGCCAAACGCAATCTGGCATTGCTGCAAAAGAACTACCGAGAAGTAACCTCAAGTCTACAACTCAGCGTAGACCGCAGTCGGGCACAACTCCAATCCCAGCAAGCATTGCTGTCTGAGTACATTCTCAAAGCCGATCAGGCCGGTATTGCCATACAGGTGAATAAGAAAAAGGGAGAACTGGTGAGAAGAGGGGAAGTGATCACCCGGATCGGCAGCGGCCCCTTTGTGTTAAAACTATTTGTCTCGGAAGAGGATATCACCCGTATCGAAACCGGGCAAAAAGCCGCCGTCCATCTGAATATCTATCCCGACCGGACTTTTTCCGCTACGATCAGCAAAATCCTGCCGGGTTTTGATCAGGCAGAGCAGTCTTACATTGTAGAAGCTCAATTGGATGAAATGCCGGAAAAGCTGTTTAACGGCACCCAATTGCAGGCCAATATCGATATCGGCAAACGGGAAAATGTACTGGTCATTCCCGCTGAATTCCTGCAAAAAGGGAAGTATGTCACGCTGGCCAACGGAGAGCAAAAAGAGGTCACCCCCGGAGAAAAGAATCACGAATGGGTAGAAGTGACTTCCGGGCTTTCGGAAAGTGATGTTCTGACCCGCACAAAGCATTGACATGAGTACCAATCTAAAAATATCCTGGACCCACTTAACCTCCCGCTTCCGGCAGCTATTGGTAGCCGTATTGAGTGTGACCTTCGGTATCTCGATGTACATTTTCATGAATAGCTTCATGGCCGGTGTAAACAATGCCCAGACCGAGATCTCCTTTACCTCCATGGCGCATATCAAAATCTACAATGATCTTCCACAGGAAGTACCGGTCTTACTCCCAAAGCCGAGTGATCAGCAGACGGTGGTATTTGTCAACAATGCCCGAAATATTCGCTATAGCGAAGGCATTAAAAACACGACTCCGATCCTGGAGACCCTTTCCACATTTGCGGAGGTAAGCCAGATCACCCAACAACTCAACCAAAATGTCTTTTTCCGGAACGGCGTAACCCGAGTAAGCGGCAATCTTTCTGGCATCATCCCCGAAAGCGAAGACCAGCTTTTCCATACTTCCGAATACCTCGTGGGAGGAGATCTGTATGAACTGGACCGGCGCCCCGACGGCATTATCCTGGGGATCGGGCTGGCCGAAAAAATTGGAGTGAAAAATGGAGACAATATCTCTCTGCTTACCCCTGAGGGTGTTTCCAAAATATTCAGAGTAGTCGGCATTATTGAGACTGGTGCCGCCGGTGCGGATAAAAGCCGGGCACTGATCTCCATTGCCACCGCACGGCAACTGTTTTCCAAGAACCGGAGTTACGCTACGGAAATACTGGTCAATGTGCAGGACTACAACCAGGCCAAAGAAGTGGCCCAGCTCATGGCTCCATCCATTGCCTATAAGGTGGAACCCTGGCAGGAGGGGAATAGTCAACTGGATTCGGCCAATGTATTACGGGATATCCTGGCCATTGCCGTATCGCTTACCATACTGATCGTAGCCGGTTTCGGTATCTACAACATCATGAACATGACGGTGAATGAAAAGATAAAAGAGATTGCCATCCTGAAGGCTATGGGTTTTAACGGCAGGGACATCGTCCAGATCTTTTTGTTTCAGTCGGTCGTCATCGGTTTCGTTGGTGGCCTGGTCGGACTCTTGCTGGGCTATCTGATCTCCAGGTTGATAGACAACGTCCCTTTTAAAATTGCCACCCTCACGACGCTGCCGATAGAATTTGACTCCTCGGACTATTTTCTGGCCTTCCTGTTTGGTATCATTATTACCTTCATTGCGGGATATTTACCGGCCAGGAATGCTTCCCGGGTTGATCCGGTTGAAATAATCAGAGGATGATGAAACGAAAGTCAAAGGTCAGCATTCGGTAATATCCTGCTGATCTGTATACCTTTCCCATAATCAACGAAATCTGTATAATCCACACAAAGATGAATACCGCATTGAGTATAAATCACATTGTTAAGTATTTTTACGAACCGCAGCAGTTTCAGGTCCTGAAAGACATCAGTTTTGAGATTCGGAAGGGAGAGTTTGTTGCCATTGTAGGAAAATCGGGCTGCGGAAAATCGACACTACTGTATCTGTTGTCGACCATGGATACCGATTATACCGGAGAGATAGTCATCAACGATACCAGGGTGACGGGTCTGAGCCAAAACCAGCTGGCCGCCTTCCGGAACCGGCACATCGGGTTTGTTTTTCAGTTCCATTACCTGCTGCCGGAATTCACGGTATTGGATAATGTTGCCTTACCGGCATTAAAGTTGGGCAGGCTGTCGAAAGCAGAGATCTACGAAAAAGCCCGTGATCTGTTGTATCTGCTCGATCTGAAAGGACAGGAAGACAAAAAAGCGTCCAAGATCTCCGGGGGTCAGCAGCAGCGCGTAGCCATTGCCCGGGCCCTGATCAATGATCCGGCGGTAGTGATGGGCGATGAGCCCACGGGAAACCTGGATTCAAAAAACACCCGGATCGTATTCGACATATTCCGGGAACTGGCCAAAGAAAGAGGACAGACCATTATTGCCGTGACGCATGATGATGAATTCGCCGCGAATTGCGACCGCGTGCTGGAAATGGTGGATGGAAGGATCGTTCACTAAATCGACAAATGAACTTCAAGCTAAATATCAACGCTATACTGCCGCTCGCACTGGCGATCTTTCTGCCGGTACTGAACCTGGTGAGCAACCGCGACTGGTCGGAGGTCCAGGCGAACCCCGGGCAGTTCATATATCGCTGGATCTTCACAGTGGTAATACTCTATTTCCTCTGGTATAACCTACAGTGGGTCACCCGCAAGGGAAAAGAATTCCGATGGATCAACATCATAGGCGTTTTACTATTGGTGTTGGGCATTTCTTACCTGAGTGTTTCTCTATTTTTTCCGGTTGAGGAAGGGATCAAATGGCAACTCATCATAAAATTCTGTTTCGCCACCACGCTAATGCTCATCATCCAGTATGCGCTCCATGCCAATAGCAATATTTCCCGGCTGGAACTGGAAAAGGAGCAAATGCAGACCGAGAATTACAAAGTGCAACTGGAGGCGCTGCGAGCCAAAGTGGACCCGCATTTTCTATTCAATTCGCTCAACACCCTACGCACTATGGTGCGGAATCATCACGAACAGTCGGAGCAGTTCGTTCTCAGCTTATCGGATTTTTACCGGCATACGTTGAATTACAATGAAACCACCACCATCCCGCTTCGGGATGAACTAACCGTACTGAATTCCTATCTCTTCCTGATGAAAAGCCGGAATGAGAATGCCTTTAATGTATCCATGGAGATCGATCCGGATTACGAACAGCTGATGATCCCCACACTGGCGCTGCAATCGGTAGTGGAGAACTGTTTCAAACACAATACCATGACCAGTAACCATCCTCTGAATATCGAGATCCTAAGTACCGGAGATCACGCTATCTGTGTCAAAAATAATATCCAGCCGAAACTGGCACCCGCTAAGGGCTCTGGCTTCGGCCTAGAAAATATAAAAAGGCGCTATGAACTCTTAAGAGTGCCCCGGGGAGTAGAAGTGAATCGCAAGGAGGCAACCTATGAAGTCAGCTTAAAACTTATTTAGGCCATGAATGTGTTGATCGTAGAAGACGAAAAACGGACCGCAGAGCTACTTAAGGAAATGATCGAGCAGAATGATGATTTTCTGGTTGTCGGCATTATGGAGGCCGTCACGGAGGCAGTGGCCTATCTGAGTAAACACCAGCAACAACTGGATCTGCTTTTCTTCGACATTCAACTGGCGGATGGCCACAGTTTTGAGATCTTCCATCACATTGATGTGGTGATACCGGTGATCTTCTGTACGGCCTACGATGAATTTACCATGCAGGCCATTAAAAATAA
>JAGQXH010000029.1 GCA_020436695.1 Lewinella sp.
CGTCCCAACGTCCCAACGTCCCAACATCCCAACATCCCAACATCCCAACATCCAAACATCCCTAATCAAATCCAACGATCATGAAAAAATGGTTAGTAAGAATCGGCATTTTCCTTCTGATCATTATACTGGGAATATTAGCCTGGGCCGCCTACAACATGCGGGATCGCCATCCCGGCTATGAGGTCGACCTGCATATATCCGCTAATACGCAGAAGGTGCAGTATCGGATGGGATTTGCCAAACAGAAAATAACGCCAACTGTCACGGAAACCTGGAATGATGTGGATGGAGATGCCCATTATCGGGAAGAAAACGGTGACACATTTAATGATACCAATGGCAACGGCAAATTTGACGCGATCTGGATCGCCGGTTTCCACAACGGCAAACCGGCGCAGGGCGTGCATGATGATGTCTGGGCCAGAGCGGTTGTGATGGATGACGGCACTACGCGGATGGCCCTGGTGGCCCTGGATGCCGTCGGATTTATGTATACAGATGTAGTGGATATCCGGGAAATGGTTCCGGCCGAGCTGGAGATAGACTATGTGCTCATTGCCTCTACCCACACTCATGAGAGCAATGACCTGATCGGCATCTGGGGACCGGATGAATTTCATTCGGGAGTAGATCCACAGCATATGCAGTATGTCAAAAACCAGACCGTCAATGCCATCGAAGAAGCCACTAACGCACTTCGACCGGTACAGGTTCGTTTTGCCGAGGAACTGAGTGGCCGGGACTCGCTGCTGATCAAGGATACACGCAAGCCCATTGTAAAAGCTACCGGGGTACATATCCTACAGGCTATTGATGCGGAAAACGGCCAAACACTGGGTACGATCGTCAACTGGGCCAATCATCCGGAGACCTTGTGGAGTAAGAACCTGCTGATCAGTTCCGACTTCCCGCATTATATCCGGGAGAGCCTGGAGCAAGGCATTTATCTGGAAGGCGATACTATTCAGAAAGGGCTTGGTGGGGTATCCATCTTCTTTAATGGCGCGGTTGGCGGACTGATGGCACCTCATCCTTCTTTGCCGTTTCAGGACCCGGTACGTGACACTACTTTCCAGGAGCCTTCCTTCGAAAAGACCCGTACGCTGGGGGAACAGATCGCACTGCTGGCCTATACGGCTTTGAATGAAAAAGAGACGCTGGGCCGGATGTTGCCGATCTCTTTACACGCGGAAACAGTGATACTGCCTCTGGACAATAAAATATTCAGACTGGCATCGGCCCTGGGACTATTACAGCGGGGAATGCCCGAATATTTTGCCACCCGATCAGAGGTGGCTGCCTTTCAGATCGGTCCGGCCGGTTTCATCAGTATCCCCGGAGAGATCTATCCCGAGATCCTTTATGGTGGGATTGAAAATCCTCCGGGGCAGGATATCGAGATCGAACCGGTGGAGGTCCCGCCGTTGCAGGAAAAACTAAACACGGAATTCAAGTTCTTTCTGGGCCTGTCAAATGACGAGATCGGTTATATCATTCCCAAAAGTGAGTGGGATGCGGAACCTCCCTGGCTTTACTTGGATGACCGGGAAACCTATGGCGAAGAGAATTCTCTGGGTTCGGAAACCGCCCCCCTGATATATCAGAGACTATCTGACTTACTTGGTGAGCTACAATAACTGTTGACAAAGGGCCAGCATGTCGAAGCGTACTAACGTTAACATAACCTGTCGGAATTGGAAACTTCAGTCTTCACAGCAATTGAGCGTAGGTGGAGCGGAAATATCCCGACCGGATCTTGATGTTGACCATTGGTGGGATGCGGTAGTGCCCGGTACGGTGCTGGGCAGCCTGATCAGTAACGGGCTATATCCTGATCCCTATTTCGGTACCAACCTCAAGGATATTTCCACTGCACAATTCGACCATTCCTGGTGGTATCGAACGGTTTTTCAACTGGAAGAAACCACTAAGGATCAAACGGTACTGCTATCGCTGGACGGCATCAATTATTACGCAAAGATCTGGCTGAACGGGCACCTGATTGGAGAGACTGAAGGTGCTTTTCGCCGTTTTTGCGTTGACGTAAGTACGTTCATCCAGTGTGGCCCAAACGTTTTGGCCATTGCAGTGAGTCCGCCCAAAGCCGGTGACTATTCCATTGGATTTGTCGACTGGAATCCTGAACCGCCGGATCACAATATGGGCCTCTTCCGGGAAGTGAATATCCTGGTGAATGGCGGTGTGGCCATAGAGCACCCGATGGTAGCTACGGTACTTGAATACTCCGATCCGTTGAAAGCGAAACTGACACCTGAAGCCGAGCTGGTAAACTACACCGGTCAACGCATGGATGGTGTGTTGAAAGGGCAGATCGGGGATCGAAGTTTTAGCTGGGCGGTAATTCTTGCGCCCGGAGAGCGGAAAATGGTCCGTTTTCAGCCCGAAGATTTCCCGGAACTGAATTTCTCCGAGCCAATACTGTGGTGGCCTAATCTTTTGGGCGATCCGTATCTCTATTGCCTGGATCTGACCTTCCTTGTGGACGGCCGGGAGCTGGATGCTGTCAGTATTGCATTTGGGATCCGGGAGGTAGATGATTACTGGACGCCTGAAGGGCATCGTGGGTTTAAGATCAATGGGAAACCGGTATTGATCAAGGGTGCAGGCTGGGTAGATGATTTGTTGTTACAGAACACACACGAAGATCTGGAAGCCCAGATCGCCTATGTTCGCCACCTGAATCTCAACTGCATCCGTCTGGAGGGGTTCTGGGGAAAAGATCAACACCTATACGACCTATGTGATCAGTACGGTATTCTGATCATGGTTGGCTGGAGTTGTCATTGGGAACACGAGCAATATCTGGGCAAGCCCGTACATGAACAGTACGGCGGGGTAGTAACGGAAGCTGAGCAAGACTTCATCGCAATATGTTGGAAAGATCAGCTACTGTGGTTGCGGTACCATCCCAGCATCTTTGTCTGGACGGTAGCCAGCGACTTCATACCGCATCCTGATCTCGAACGAAAATATCTCGATCTTTTTGACCGGTATGATCGCACACGACCCTATCTCAATTCCACCGGTGGCGTTGGGAGCGAGCAGGCTATTGTTACGTCATCGGCTATTGTCAGTGAGGTGAGTGGGAGCTCCGGTATGAAGATGCTGGGGCCTTATGCCTATACTCCGCCTATTTACTGGTATATCAATCAGGACCGGGGAGGAGCATATGGTTTTAATACCGAGACCTGTCCCGGCGCCAACGTGCCGCCGCTGGAGAGTATACTCAAGATGATCCCCGGGGATCATCTTTGGCCAGTGGATGAAGTGTGGTCTTTTCACTGCGGACGTAATGCTTTTAGTACGCTGGATCGCATTGAAAAAGCGATAACAGAGCGATACGGTGCGATTAAAGGTGTGGCCGATTTTGCCAAGAAAGCGCAGTGGCTGAACTACGAACTGATGCGCCCCATGTTCGAAGCTTTTCGGGTGAATCACGGTATTTCAACCGGGATCATCCAATGGATGCTCAATTCTGCATTTCCCGAAATGTACTGGCAGTTGTACGATAGCTTTTTACGGCCCAATGGCGCTTTTTACGCTACTCGTAAGGCCTGCGAACCCAAACACCTGCTTTATCACTACGGCGAACATCAGGTCTATCTGATCAATGAAGGGCCGGAGCAACTTGTGGAGTATTATGCGCTGATCCGCATTTTCGATGCCTATTCCCGGGAACGTTTCACCCGGACGGTGGCCTTGAATGCCGCTCCGGCATCCATTACTTCAATTTTACCGATCCCTGATGTTGAAGGCATCAGTACCACCTGGTTCCTGGATCTGCGCCTGTTTGATGCCAGTGAACGGGAGGTGAGCAACAACTTCTACTGGCTGTCTACCCGGGAAGACGAGTTGGATGAGGAAGCCGAAGTGGAAGGCTGGAATTACTATACGCCGAGTAAAGCCTATGCCGATCTGACGATGCTGGCAGGTTTACCCAAACCGGAGTTAAAAACAACGCATTCCTTTTGGGAGGAAGCAGCATATACGCATATTCGGGTAATCCTGGAAAATCCGACGGATGATATCGCCTTTTTTAGAGAACTGAGGATAGCAGACAGCGACACCGGACAAAGTATACTGCCGGTATTTTGGGAAGACAACTACATCACATTATTGCCGGGAGAGACCAGAACGATTTCCGGGAGATTTGTGTCCGGAGAAAGGCCGGTAGTGCTGTTAATCGAATAAATGGAATAGTGCTCTTTTCCACTCTTTTCAAATTTCTACTGCTTACATTACGAAAACCAACCCTGATCATGACAGACGACCAACACACACGATCCACCCTGCGTATTCTTTTCTTTACCGGCCTCGTACTTGGTCTCGGCTGGGCCATCCGTGGTGTATTCGGGCACTGGTGGGGGGCTTCCTGGGCCGGTGGTATGGGTACGATGGCACTTCTTTTTATGATCCGAAACCCTAACTGGTTGCAACGATTGCCCACCATCTCCGTATTGGGCGCAATAGGTTGGGGCGTAGGTGGCATTATGAGCTACGGCATAGTGATCGGTTATTGCAGAGCTACCGACTTTGGTAATTCCTGGTATGGATACAGTATGCTGGCGGTCATCGGCGGATTATACGGTTTTATCGGTGGAGGATTGCCCGCTCTGGCCATGGAAAGCCGGAAAGACCAGAAGCCCGACTGGCCCCGTCTGCTGGTAGAAATGAGTGTGATCGGCTATCTTACCTACTGGCTGCTGATCACGGAAATGGAATGGTACATGACACCTCCCCGGTCGGAAGATTGGGCGGTGTCCTTTGGAGCCTCTTTTGCTTTGGCCTGGTATGCCTACCGCAATAAGTTTTACAATACCCTGCGCGTTGCCGCCTATGCCGCTTTGGGCGCGGGCTTTGGTTTCTCTTTTGGCAATTTCATTCAGACGATGGGTGCGGTGAGTGGCGTGAGCTACAACTGGTGGAATGTCATGGAATTCGCCCTCGGATTTTTCGGGGGGCTGGGAATGGCCTATGGTGTAATGCGTAGTAGCTGGCCGGAAATATCACTGCCGGCCAGGAAAGCGGTCAATTGGACGGCTCTGATCGTATTGTTTTTCGCAATACCCTTCATTAATCTTTTCCAGCAGTTCAGCGGCGATAAATTGACCGCACTGGCCGAACGACTGGAATACGCTTCCACGGAACAGTTCATTGTTCAGCAACAGTGGATGGCTTTTGCGATGATCCTGATCTTTACCGGACTGGCGATCTATGCCTGGCGTAAATACGGAAAAGGAGAGCTGTCGATCAACCAGTTCATATTACCGGCTATCTTACTTTTTAGTTACTCGCTGTTTTATATGCTGTTTGGCTACTTGAAACACGGCTCATTTTACAGCGGCTTTCAACTAGCCCGCTCAGAAACATCCTATTGGTTCCTGTTTGTGCTGATGGGGGTAATGGCGTTTGTGGATCGTAAGCGCATCTCGTCGCTTCCTGCCGTTGACAGTGGATCAACCTGGAGAAAGTTTTGCTTATTAGTAGCTATATTAATGGTCGTTTTGATCATCCTGGCCCTGATCTCCACCGCTAGTCATGACGGACTGGCGGGCGCGCAGGAACGGTTTTAAGCGTTGAAACAGAGCCAGTACCGATTCCTCGGGTAGCACCTTATTAAGCAAGCTTTAAAGTGGGGGCTATCTTCTCAACATTTCTCCTTACCTTTGCCCATCTTTTTTCATAACGCAAAAATTCTGTTTTCGACAAGATGGCGGCAAAGCGAATCCAATCGGCACTGATCTCTGTTTTTTACAAAGACGGGCTCGAGCCCATCATCAAAGAACTGGATCGACTTGGGGTGACCATTTACTCTACCGGAGGCACCCAAAAATTCATCGAAGATCTGGGCGTAAAAGTAGAAGCAGTGGAAGATCTTACCACCTATCCTTCTATTTTGGACGGCCGGGTAAAAACCCTGCATCCCAAAGTATTCGGAGGGATATTGGCGCGCCGGGAAGACAGCCACCTGGCTCAGTTGGAACAATACGAGATTCCCGAATTGGACCTGGTGATCGTCGATCTGTACCCCTTCGAAGAAACGGTGGCCAATACCGAAGAGGAATCCGCTATCATTGAAAAGATCGACATCGGCGGTATTTCTCTGATCCGGGCCGCCGCCAAAAACTACCGCGATGTAGCGGTGGTGCCCTCTAAGGCCGAATATGGAATGATCCTGGAAATGCTGCAAACCAAAGACGGCGTAACCGATCTGGCGGATCGCAAGGAACTGGCGCGCCGGGCATTCAAGATCAGCAGCCATTACGATACGGCTATTTTTAATTACTTCGACGAAAATCAGACCGAAGACCGGGCGTTTAAACAAAGTATTCTGACCTCCCAGACCTTGCGTTACGGGGAGAACCCCCATCAGGAAGGTGTGTTTTACGGAGATCTGGATCAAATGTTCGAAAAGATCGGAGGTAAGGAATTGTCTTACAACAATCTGGTGGACATCGATGCGGCGGTGGCCCTGATGCGGGAGTTCAAGGACGCCAAACCTACCTTTGCCGTACTCAAGCATACCAATTCCTGCGGTGTAGCTACCCGAGATACGATACTACAGGCCTGGAAGGATGCACTGGCCGGGGACAATATTTCTGCTTTCGGAGGTATCTTAATTGCCAATACCACTATTGACCTGATGACGGCCGAGGAGATCGATAAGATCTTTTACGAGGTATTGATTGCCCCGGCTTTCGACGCCGATGCTTTAGAATTACTGACGAAAAAGAAAAAGCGCATTCTGTTGCGTATTAAGGATTTCACCGTGCAGCCGCGCACGTTCAAAAGTTTGCTCAATGGAGTGATCGAACAGGATACTGATCTTAAGATCGAGCAGGCTGATGAACTGAAAGTGGTTACCAAAACAGCTCCTACGGCAGAACAGATCGAAGATCTGATCTTTGCCAATATCGTGTGTAAGCATTTGAAATCCAATACGATTGTCCTGGCCAAGAACCAACAACTGATGGGGATGGGTTGTGGACAGACCTCACGGGTGGATGCCCTAAAACAAGCTATCATCAAGGCTCGTGCCTTTGGGTTTGATCTGGAAGGAGCGGTAATGGCTTCCGATGCCTTTTTCCCTTTCCCGGATTGTGTAGAGATCGCTGATGAAGCCGGTATCGTGGCGGTTACCCAGCCGGGCGGCTCGATTAAGGATCAGGACAGTATTGATTATTGTGATGCCCATCAGATGTCCATGGTGATGACGGGCGTACGTCACTTTAAGCATTGAAGTTGTCTAAAGTTTTCTGCTGCCGGTGAAAAACCCGGATTTTACCGCCAATTGAAGGCTATTTTTCACTGCATAGCAGCGCTACGGAGTTAAAAATAGGCGCAGAGTGGCGGCAAAAGCCGCGTTTTGGAGCCCAGTGAGGAAACTTTAGACAACTTCATTAATAACTTTCCTCTTGCGAAAAGTTTTAACGGATCATTGATACGTTTTTAACATTGCCTTAAATGACCAGGACCAGGATAGTACGTCAGAAAGATAGTTCAGCCAATGACGAAAAGAAATGTATTATCTGGTCTAGTTCTTCAAGTTGCTGATTTTAAGTAACTAAATGATGATATTTTAACTGCATTCAGTGAATCTGACCATAGACATAGGAAATACCCGGGTTAAAACGGGTTTGTTTTCGAGCCTGGATCTGATAGAAAAGCAGGCCTGGGAAATCGACGGCTTACCCGACATTATTACCTATGCAACCAACCATCAGGTTCAAAATGTCATCTTATCTACGGTGGGAAATCCTATTGATCCCGTCCTGGATGCTGAGTTCAGTCAAAGATTTTATTATCTGCAGCTGACGCACCGGACACCCCTTCCCATCAACAACGCCTATAGTACCCCGGAAACGCTGGGGAAAGACCGCCTGGCCGCCGTGATCGGAGCCTGGCAGCTGTATCCCGGAGAAAATTGCCTGGTGATCGACGCAGGGACTTGTATTACCTATGACCTGTTGCGGGAAGACGGCGTCTATCTGGGAGGCAATATCAGCCCCGGACTGGCAATGCGTTTTCGGGCCATGCACGAGTTCACGGCCCGTTTGCCGCTGGTAGACCGGTCCGATCCAAGTGAATCTATTGGACAGTCCACCGAAACAGCCATGCAAATCGGCGGGCAGTTGGGGACGAGCCTGGAAATGGACGGATTTATTCGACTTTTCCGCGACCAATACGGCAGCTTGCGGGTGTTATTGACCGGTGGAGATGCCGATTTTTTTGCAAAAGTGTTGAAAAGCCAGATATTTGTGAATTCTGATCTGGTCCTGAAGGGCCTGAACAAAATATTGACCTATAATGCCGAGCAGTTGGTTTAGAACGATTTGTATTACCGTATTGACTATTGCGGGGATGAATGTGCTACAGGCACAAACGGCGAGTGAGGACATCCGTCCCAAAGAAAATTCCCCCTATTCCAGGCTGGCACTGGGTAACTTTTTCAGCCAGTATATGGCTGCACCCGGAGCCATGGGCGGATTATCCGCTGCCTATCACGACCCTTTTCACCTGAACCTAATGAATCCGGCCTCACTGCCGCACCTCCGTGCGACGGCTTTTGAGATCGGGATGTACGCTAAATATTCCCAGTTGGAGAGTAGCGAACAGAGCGATAATCTGTGGGGAGGCAACATTGGTTACATCGCATTGGGTTTTCCGCTGCAGAACCGGGTGAATGAGGCTTTAGACCGTAGCCAGTCGCCCTGGGATTTCGGTATGAACCTTGCGTTGATGCCTTACACTCAGGTCGGATACGACGTGACGATCCAGGAACGGCACGATGACGGCTTCAAATTAGCCACCAACCGGCTTAAGGGAGATGGCGGCACCTATCGTCTGCAATGGGGGAACGGCGTGAAATATAAAGGACTTTCACTTGGGGCTACCCTGAATTACAACTTCGGTAAACTGATCAATAATCGCCGGGTAGACTTCGATAGTCTGGACCATTCCTTTAGCACGGAGTTCCTGGATGAGATGAGTGTAAGCGGAGTGACCTGGAACCTGGGAGTAATGTATACGCACAGTTTTAAGGAAAAAAATGATGACGGAATGATGGTTCCCAGCGGAAAACGCCTCATATTTGGGGTTTACGGTCATTCCGCGCAAGATATTAATACGAATAGTAGTAACTTGTATGTTCGCAGCAATGTCAGCAGTTATGTTACCCAGGCGGTGATCGACACCGTTAGCTACGCAACGGACATTGAGCGAAAAATGACACTGCCCACTGAATTCACCTTTGGTATTGCCTACGAAGATCTGGCTAAATTGAGACTTGGCCTGGAATACAGCATTGGCCGCTGGAGCCAGTATAATAATCCCTCCAAACCCGAATCCCTAACCGATAATAACCGGCTGACCTTTGGAATCGAGTTTATACCGGATGCAACTTCCTACAACAGCTACGCTAAAAAGATGTACTATCGAGGAGGTTTTTTCACCGGGACCGATCCACGTTCTGCCGGCGGAGAGCAAATTAAGCATACGGGCATCACGCTGGGAGTTGGTTTCCCGATCATTATGCCCAGACAGCAATTGTCTTTCTTTGACGTCAGTCTCGAGTTGGGACAGTTCGGGGTCAAAGAGGTCTTACAGGAGAAATATGCAAAATTGACTCTTGGATTTACATTGAACGATAACTCTTGGTTTTTCAAACGCAAATTCAATTAATTATGACTTTACTACGCAATGTTCTCATAGTTTTTTCGCTGCTTAGTCTGAGCACGTCGGCTGCATGGAGCCAGTGCCAGACCTGGACTGATTCTGACCGCAAAGAGGAAGCTGAAAATGCACACGTGGTTTACCGTCCTTTCGTTAAGGACCGTGATGCCGCTGCCCTGGTATCCGAATTGGATGATGCCAACTTCAATATTGCATTTAACAACTGGAAAACAGCCTATGAGATAGCGCCTGCGGCCGATGGACAACGTCCTTCTCACTATGTGGACGGACGTAAACTGTATCGGGCCATGATGCAGAAAGCCACTGATGAAGCTAAAAAAACCGAGTACGCGGAAAAGATCATTTCCCTGTACGATGAGCAGATGGCCTGCTATAAGAACGAAGGTTACCTGACTGGTCGTAAGGCATTCGATATGTTCTATATGAAGCCTTACGGTTATTCTACCACGACTTACGAGACCTTCAAAAAAGCCATTGACCTGGGCGGAAATGATACGGAATATATCATCTACGATCCGCTGGGTATGTTGATGGCCTATCTGTATAAATCAGGAAAGATCACCAAAGAAGACTTTATCCAGACCTTCGAAAAAGTGGAGGCGATTGCAACGCACAACATTGAGAATAACAAGCAATACGGTCAATACCACGACGCTGGTTTCCAGCGTATGCAGTCTCACATTTCAGAGGTGGAAAGCGAGATATTCGACTGTGCGTACTTCAAGAAAAAATTGTTGCCGCAGTACGAACAGAACAGCGAAGACCTGGAGATCATCAAATATGTATACAACAAGCTGAAAGTACAAGGTTGTGATGAGAATGATCCGGAACTGGCTGCGATCGAGGCGAAATACGAAAAGCTGGCTACCGAGATCAACGCAGGACTCGAAATTGAGCGTCGTCAGAACAACCCCTGCTACGATGCCACTCAACTACAGAAAGAAGGCAAATTCGGTGAAGCTATTGCCCGTTACCAGGAGTGTCTGAATTCTGCTGAGGACGATGAAGCCAAAGCACAGGTATTGTATAGTATCGCCTTCATTCAGACCTGGGAACTAGGTCAGTTGGGTACGGCCAGAACCAATGCCAACAAGGCTGCTGCTCTGAAGGGGAACTGGGGTAAGCCTTATATCCTGATCGGTGATATCTACAGCAAAATGTCAAGAGGCAGCTGTGATGACTGGAACAAGCGTCTGGCCGTACTGGCTTCGCTGGACAAATATCAGTACGCTAAGAGTATCGACCCCGAAGTAGCCGATGATGCTAACAAGCGCATCTCCAACCTGAGCGGCGCACTGCCCACCAAAGAAGAAGGCTTCATGCGTAAAGTAGAAGCCGGGCAGACCGTAACTGCCGGTTGCGGTATCGGTGAAAAAGTAAGAATGAGATATCAATAATTAGTAGGCTGTTATCAGTTGTATCCTACAACTGGTCACCGACTACTGATCTCAAGAAACAGGCGTGCAAGTTCGGTTCCCCGGACTTGCACGTTTTCATTTTAGCCCGGACATACCTGCTTTTTACCTTTTATTTGCATCCTTTCAATAGGGGCTAACAGAACATAGCCCGCAAAATGGGGGTTTGGGTTTCGGGAAACCCCTATATTAAAGGCCGAATTTCCGTCAAATTACTAAGTATAAAATTTTAGTGTTCATGAAAGCGATACAACTCTGGATGATCCTGCTGAGTCTGGCCATCGTTGCTGCCTGTACTCCGAAAACGACTGAACCGGTGGTCACTACCCAACCGGAAAAGCCGGCTCCCAGCCCGGCAAAAGAAAACCTGAGCCCCTGTCCCAAGTTTTCGGATGCACCCAATCCAGATGAGGCAGAGACCAATTATGTGCTCTATCGCGATTTTTTGCGGGTCAATGACTATGAGAAAGCTTATGAGCTGTGGCAAAAAGTGTACGAAGTAGCACCAGCCGCCGATGGACAACGGAATACAGTACTGGCCGATGGTATTCGCTTTAATGAACGCTTTATCCGCGAAACTCCCGATACGTCAAAATGGGAGCCTTATATCGATAAGATATTCGCATTGTACGATCAGGTAGGAGAGTGTTATCCGGAAGGGGGCTATGTACAGGCCCGCAAGGCTTTTGATCTCTATTACAAATATCGTTGGCGGGCTACCAAGGAGGAGATCTTCGAACTGTTTAAGGAATCCATCGAGATCGACGGAGAAAATGTACATGATTTTGTGATCAACCCTTTCACCGCCTTATTAGTCGATCTGTATTTTGACCATAAGATCTCTATGGAAGAGGCACAGAAATACACTGCCCTCATCGGGGATCTGGTAAAAAAGGGGGTGGAGAACTGCGAAGGGGTGATGTGCGAACGCTGGGCTATTATCGAAAGCTATGCGCCGGTGCGGCTGGAAGCTTTTGAAACGGTAAAAGGGTTTTATGGCTGTGACTACTACACCGAAAAGTACTACAGTCAGTTTTTGGAGAATCCGGAAGATTGCGATGTGATCCGTACCGTATACAGCCGGATGCACTGGGGAGGCTGCGACGAAAACAGTGAAGAGTTGGCTACACTGATCCGGTCCGGAAATGCCAATTGTGTGGAAGCCGGTCCATTGAAACAGGCCTATGATGCACTGCGCAATGGAGAATATGATCTGGCAATTGAATTGTTCGAAAAGGCAGTCAATGAGGAAGAGGATGTTGAAAAGAAAGGACAGTACCTGCTCACAATTGCCAAGATATACTATGCCCACAAAAGAAATTTCTCCCGGGCCCGTCAGTATGCCCGTCAGGCAGCCGAGGTGCGTCCAAACTGGGGCGAACCCTACCTGTTGATCGGACAGTTGTACGCTTCCAGTGGTCCGCTGTGCGGTCCGGGTACCGGCTGGGACAGCCAGATTGTAGTATGGCCCGCCTTGGATATGTGGAACCAGGCTAAACGGGTCGATCCGTCAGCCACGGAGGAAGCCAACAAATGGATCGGTCGCTACGCCAAATATATGCCCAAAACGGAGGACGTTTTCTTACGGGGATTGCAGAAAGGACAGTCGTTCCGCGTAGGTTGCTGGATACAGGAAACTACTACGATCCGGACGGCAGATTAGGTGATTGGGAGAAGTGGTATTTGAGAGATTGGTTAATTGATGAAATAGTACTTTGTCAACAAAATTGTATAACATTATTCCTGTTCCATTGCTTCATTGTTTCATTGATATGATAGCCATGTAACAATGGAGCCATGTAGCATCAAATCTCCGATAGGGAATCCGTCCGTTCAATTCCTGTGTTACACAATTTTGTTGACCATGTACTCATATCTTCACATCCTTCGGATAACACAGATAATGTTTGGTAAAGATCTTCGGCTGGATACCGTGATCGGAAATAAGCGACATGGGCTTCACCTCACCGGATTTCAACAGAATCTGTATCTCTTCCTTTGAGGTGCTGTAAGCGGTATTGGTCTCCTTCCCCATAATGAGGAGATAGTCGGTCACATCGTGCGAGTACGGATGTTGCTTTTCGATCTTTTGACGCAGCAGCCGGATGTGATCGCTGTCCGGCTGCCGATCCATGAATTCGAGCTTAAACAGGCGGCGGGTGATCAGGTTTTTCGACATAAAGGACAGGATTGGGTCGAAATGTTCCTGCCAGTATTTGAGCGCAGAGGCAATGTCCGTGTCGTCCAGGGAAGTAAAACGTTCGAGGAGAATGGCGCGATTCAGTCGGAAATCCTGCTCGCTGAAAGTGTTTTCCAGAAAATAATTCAGACTGCCCTGTACCCCAAGTTTGATGCCGCGGTGTCGCAGCATTTTAGCCCGGCGCAGCGTCTGGATCAGCATTTGCTCTGCGGATAGAACTGTTTTGTGCAAATAGACCTGCCAATACATCAGGCGGCGGGCGATCAGAAACTTCTCAATAGAATAGATCCCTTTTTCCTCAACCACGAGATGGTTGTTGTGAACGGCCAGCATTTTAATGATCCGGTCGTAGCCGATCACGCCTTCAGATACGCCGGTGAAAAAGCTGTCTCGATTGAGATAATCCATCCGGTCCATATCCAACTGGCCGGAGACCAACTGGTGTAAAAAGGGTTTGTGATAGCGGTTGTTAAAGATCTCAATGGCCAGTGATAATGCCCCCTCAAACTCCTGGTTGAGCTGTTCCATGATCATGACCGAGAGTTGTTCGTGGGTCACATTGATCAGGGTGTGTTCCAGAGTATGAGAAAAGGGCCCGTGGCCGATGTCGTGCAAAAGGATGGAGATCCCCACGGCTTCTGCCTCGGCATCGCTAATTTCCGTACCTTTAGATCGCAATACATCAATGGCCTGACAAGTGAGATGATAAGCTCCCAGTGCATGATGAAAGCGGGTATGTAGCGCACCGGGATAGACGTAGTGGGTGAGACTAACCTGTTTGATGCGTCGCAAGCGCTGAAAATAGGGGTGTTCCACCAGATCGAAAATGATACCGTACGGGATCGAAATAAAACCGTAGACCGGATCATTTAAAATTTTGACTTTGCTCATTACTGAATGATCTATGAGGCCATGAAGATGAAAGAGAAGAAAGCGCTTCCATTTTTTGCACGGGCTGACTACTCATTATGCTGTTGTTTCCTGATATCTCTTTCATCTACATTGCAATGGATAAACTAAAAAAACCTTAATTGTTCTAAGGAAATGCAATATCTTTTGGGCGGCCTGCCGTTTTGGGATGGAATGTCCGTTTTATCCCGATAAAAACAGGTTTGCAGGTTAGAGCGTTTGGTTAGAATAGGATCAAAAAGCAGGCATTTGTACAACCAAATATTGGACGGGCAAGTTTAAACAAATAAACTCAAAATTAACAAAACCAATCTATGGATCAAATCAAAATATTGTGGGCGGATGATGAGATCGATCTACTAAAACCCCAATTGCTTTTTTTGCAGAACAAAGGTTACGAGGTACTCACCGTGACCAATGGCTATGACGCTCTCGAAGAAGTGGAAGAGAACAATGATATCGACGTTGTTTTTCTGGATGAAAGTATGCCCGGTATTACCGGACTGGAAACCCTGGGAAAAATAAAAGAGTCTTTTCCCGGTCTGCCGGTCGTAATGATCACCAAGAATGAAGCGGAGAATGTGATGGAAGAAGCGCTTGGCTCGCAGATCGCCGACTATCTGATCAAACCGGTCAATCCGAACCAGATCCTGCTTACGCTGAAAAAGATCATTGATAACAAACGCCTGATCCGGGAGAAAACGGCGGCTGATTATCAACAGGAATTCCGTCAGATCCTCATGGAACTGGATAGTGGTCTGAATTATTCCGAATGGGTGGATATTTACCGCAAGATCATTGGCTGGGAGATTAAGATCGATGAATCCCAGTCGACCCAAATGGGGGATATTCTCGCTATGCAGAAAAGCTCGGCCAACACCGCTTTTTCTAAATTCATCCTGAAGAATTACCCTTCCTGGATAAAGAACAACGATGGTCCGGTGATGTCACACAATCTGATGCGCAATAAGATCTTTACCCGTCTGGACCCGGAAGTGCCCACCCTGATGATCCTGCTGGATAATATGCGCTATGACCAATGGAAGGTGATCGAACCGATCATATCGGAGCTGTATCGCGTGGAAGAGGAAGACTTTTTCTACAGTATTCTGCCCACTTCCACCCAATATAGCCGCAATGCCATCTTTGCGGGTATGATGCCGGCCGATATCGAAAAACACTACCGGGACTGGTGGCTGAATGATAATGAGGAAGGAGGCAAGAACATGCATGAGCAGGACCTGCTGGCCGAGCAGATCCGTCGTTTGCTGCGAAAAGAGATCAGGTTCGATTACGTTAAGGTAACCAACTCTTACCATGCCAAACAGATGCAGGATAATATCCTGAATTATCTGAATAACGATTTTACGGCAATTGTGTACAATTTCATCGATACGGTTTCCCATGCCCGTACGGAAATGGAAGTACTCAAGGAACTGGCCGGAGATGAAAAGGCTTATCGCTCCCTGACGCGTTCCTGGTTTGAGAATTCCCCACTCTGGGCAGCATTACAGCGGGTGGCTGAACGCGATGTGCAACTGGTGATCACTACCGATCACGGTACCATCCGGGTTAACACGCCTTCTAAGGTAGTGGGTGACCGGGAAACTACCACCAATCTTCGGTATAAAGTGGGTAAAAACCTACAGTACGAAAGAAAGGATGTATTGGAAGTACGCAATCCGGAAAAGGCCGGTCTGCCCCGACCGAATGTGAGTTCGACCTTCATTTTTGCCAAGGAAGACAAATTTTTCCTCTATCCGAATAACTACAACTATTACCATAACTACTACAAGGATACCTTCCAACACGGTGGGATCTCTTTGGAAGAGATGATCTGCCCGGTGGTGTATCTGAAAAAGCGGTAGATGGTCTGATTGATGGGATGTAGGGAAGCTGGGATGTTCGGACTTTGAGATAGTCTGGTTCACAGATCCCAACATCCAAAAATCCCAACGTCCAAAAATCCAAACATCCAAACATCCAAAAATCCCAACGTCCAAACATCCAAACATCCCCTAACATGAACCCACTGATCAAAAAATTAAATTTTAAAGACCAGGAGATCGTTGCCATTTTGGGCGCTCCGGAATCATTTACTCCTACCGTGGATGAATGGCAAGAACTGGCTAATATTGATACCCATCTGAAGCGGGATACCAAATATGCTTTTATGCTGTGTTTTGTTACCGGGAAAGGCGATGTGCAGCAATTCTCCGAACAAATTGACGGATCGCTGGTGGATGACGCAGTGCTCTGGTTAGTCTATCCCAAGAAATCCTCAAAAAAATATCAGACGGACATTAACCGGGATGATGGCTGGCAACCGCTCGGTGATCTGGGATTTGAACCGGTGCGTATGGTTGCCGTTGATGAAGATTGGTCTGCTCTGCGATTCCGTCAAGCAGAACATATTAAGTCATTGACCAGAGACAGCAAGATGGCGATGAGCGAAGTGGGTAAAAAACGCACTAAAAAATAAGCTGTCAGGCTTAGTCATCGTATACTGTTAAGTAATTGAAATAATATTGCTCGCTTGTGTTCCATGGTTTCATTGTTGCATTGACATGACTGCCATGGAACAATGAAACAACCCGTTGGAAAACAGGCTCTTTCATTGTCTTGCTGCACAATTTTGTCGACAATATCCCTAACTGTGCGCTACCAATTCCTCTAAGAGCATTCTAACCTCTTTTACGCCGGGCAGACTGAAATTAGCCTGGGACCGGTCTAGCCCGATCTTAATGGTATAGGCCTCTTCGGGAAGAGCATTAAAGATATCCTCGTCCGTATGATCATCCCCCATAGCCAGGATGAAATCCCAGGATTGTCCGTTCAGCCACTGGGTGGTAGCTTTTCCTTTGTTAACGCCGGCATTTTTAATTTCCACCACTTTATTGCCTTCCAGCACCTGCAGGTCCAGGTTGTGAGTGAGGTACAACAGGACATCGCGGAATTCACGGACCCTTTTCTCCCCAAGGTCGCGATCGATCTGGCGGTAGTGCCAGGCAATGGAGTAATCTTTTTCTTCAATAAAAGAACCAGGTGTGCGTTCCACCAGGTTTTCCAGCAGTGGGCGGATATCTTTTTTCCATTTGTTGTTCAGACTGGAATTGATCTGCCAATCGTGTTCTTGCTTCACCCAAACACCGTGTTCGGCGGCAAATTGCAGGGGCAGGTCGCCCAGCCAGTCCTGAAGCGTATGGCGATCCCGGCCGCTATTCACTACCACCCGGTTGCCGGTTGCCTCGGTTAGGGCTTTTAGCAGGCGCAGTAGTTGTTCGTCAGGTTGTACGGCTTGTGGGTCCGGGTGAAAATCCATAAGGGTACCGTCGTAGTCAAGGATCAGCAAACGCCGGTCGGCAGCTTTGTATTTCTGGAGCAAATCTTCTCGATCCTGCCGGGAAAGGACATTGGTGTGTTGGTCTTTTTGTTTTTCCATCAGCTTTTTTTGTTCTTTGATGAAGGTCGCTGCCCAGTGACGGACATTATATTTCTTGAGCTTTTCCTGCATATTGCTCAGTCGCCACCTGCGTTCGGGTTCGGTCATGGTCAATGCCTGATGAATGGCGGCCACAATATTGTTGGAATCCTGCGGATTGACGATCAGGGCATCCATCAGCTCGTTGGAAGCTCCGGCCATTTCGCTCAGGATCAGCACTCCGTTCTTACTTTTCTCCTTACTGGCTACGAATTCTTTGGCCACCAGGTTCATTCCGTCCCGAAGCGGGGTGATCAATGCAATGTCCCCTTCCTGGTAAAGCGTGACCAATTCATTGAAATTCAGGGAGCGGTAGAAGTACTGTACGGGAGTCCAGTCGAAAGTGCCGTACAGACCATTGATGTTACCCACCAGTTTGTCAACCTCTTCTTTTAGCTCCTGGTATTGATCCACACTGGAGCGGGAAGGGACGACCACCAGCATCAGACTAACCTTGCGGTGATATTCGGGATAATGCAGCAGAAATTTTTCAAAGCTGAGAAGTCGGTTTGGTATCCCTTTGGTATAATCCAGTCGATCGATGGAAATAATGAGCTGTTTTCCCTTCGCCAGCTTTTTGATGGAGAAAGAAGAATCGCCATGATTGAGCTGGATCTCCGGGAAAGCATATTTGTCGTAATCGATCCCCATGGGGAATACATCGACGTTGACCAGACGATGCCCGACGGTTAGTTTGCCGAAGTTGTGTTCAAAACCGGCAATGCGGTATGCCGCACTGAGAAAATGGCGCATGTAGTTGAAAGTGTGGAAACCGATCTGGTCGGCCCCCAGCAATCCTTCCAGTATCTCCTTTCTCCACGGGAGCACCCGGAACACTTCGTAAGAAGGAAAGGGGATATGTAAAAAGAACCCGATCGAAGTAGAGGAAAATGCCTCGCGGATCATGGCGGGCAGGAGCATTAGCTGATAATCATGCACCCAGACCAGATCATCTTCTCTGATAATGGGGATACTGGCTTCAGCAAATTTTTTATTTACGGTCTGGTAGGCTTCCCAATATTCATCGTTGTAAGTAGTGAACTGTGTGAAATAGTGAAAATGGGGCCAGATGGTTTTATTGCTAAACCCTCCGTAATAAAGGTCGATCTCTTTTTGGGATAAAAAGACCGGAACGAGTCCGTCCTCTTTTAGGTTTGCTGCAATGGACCGCTGTTCCTGAGGATCAGTGATCTCTTTGCCCGGCCAGCCGATCCAGATCCGCTCCATGGAGGCATCCAGTGAATTCAGCCCGGTAGCCAGTCCTCCGGCGCTGGGATAATAGTGTAGTTCTCCATCTTTGCGGTTTATAGTTAAGGGAAGACGATTAGAAATGATTATTAATCGTGGCATGAAATATGGGTGTATAATGGATTGATTTTCCTCTGCAACTGGAAAACTGTTCTATTTGTTTGCGCGAAAATAAGGGGAACGGGGCAAAGGAACAAATCACGATCCCCGCACAGACCTACTGATCGGCAACCTGACCGTCCGGGTTTTCATCAATCCAAACCTTCATACTTCCATCTTCCCGGTTGTTCCACGCATAGTACGGAAGCATGATCAATTGAGTCTTCTGGTTGCCATGCCGGGCCGGAAGATGGATAGAAGGTATCCCGGACAATACGCCCTGCATGAGTACTATCGGCATTTCTTTTGCCTGTGGGAGCATTGGTAGATAATAATCGTCCAGTGCTGCTTCGTTGTCGATCCCTTCAGCAGCGTATACCAGCGGGCCCCGGCTGATGGCAAGCTTGCCGCGGTCTGCTTCCACAGAATCGATCGCTTCATTAAAACGGACAGGCATGGGAAGATGCAGTTCCAGTTGGTCACCGGTCTGCCAGGTCTTTCCAATGGTAATAAAACCTTTTTGAAGTTGAGGTTCAATGGTTTCTCCATTGAGCTTTGCCGACCAGTCCGCCGGTTCCGGATCGCGGTAGTGATATAGTGCTCCGGGCACGATCTGATCCTCCAGCCAGGTCGGAATACGTAGGTGCAGTCTAAAGGTGGTGGGTTCCTGCGATTCTATCTCGAAACGAACCATCTCATCGTAGGGGTATTCCGTAATCTGACGAATAATCACCTCGCCACTGGAAAGAGGAATGATGGTTTCGCTCCCTGCATACAGGGTTACATAGACATCATCAGGCGCATAGGAATAGATCATGCCGGAAACCTGTGGGATCAGCCTAGCCAGATTGGACGGACAGCAGGCCGTATTGAACCAGGGCGAACGGCCAACCCGGCCGTGATTGAATTCGATATGACCGTCAGCTTCCAGCGGATTGACGTAAAAGAATCGATTACCTTCGAGGTTTACCCCCGCCAATACGTTATTGTAAAGCGCGATCTCCGCAACGTCTATGTATTTGGCATCACGGGTCAGAAGAAACATCCGGAAGTTGAACAGGACATTTCCCACGGCGGCGCAAGTCTCATTGTAAGCCTCTTTGTTGGGTAATACATAGGCCGGACCAAATCCTTCGATACCATGCATCGCACCCAGTCCGCCCGTGATGTGCATTTTTTTATTGACGATATCGCTCCAGATCCGGTTGAGTGCAGCGGTATACTTATCGGTTTGTTTCAGCGCACCGACGTCAGCCATCCCAGAATACATATAAGCCGCCCGAACGGCATGGCCCACCGCTTCGCTCTGTTCGGTGACCGACAGGTGCTGTTGTGCATAGGTCGGTGACATATACTGATCGCCATCTGGCCGGTAGGTTACACCCCGGATATCGAGGAAACGTTCTGCCATATCCAGATAAAGTTCATTTCCGGTGACCCGGTACAGTTTGGAGAGCGCTATTTCAAGTTCCTGATGTCCCGGTGCCTGATTAACGGGCTTCCCGTCATTATAATTCGGGTCACCCTCAAAGAATACCCGGTTGATGTGCTGTGCATTTTTTTCCGCAACCTTTAGCCATTTGTCTTTACCGGTTGCCTGATAGTAGGCAATGGCCGCCTCATACATATGCCCCATATTGTACAGTTCGTGGCTATGGACTACAAAATCATACGGCCGTTCTCCCATGTTCTTCGGGTCCGCTACCCCGGTGATATGGGAAACGTACAAATAACCGTCATCCTGTTGGGCGGCAGCAATTATATCGATGATCTCGTCCATGCGCTGTTCCAGTTGCGGATCATCGTTGATCATCAGCAAGTAAGCGGCCCCTTCCATAACTTTATACAGATCAGAAGAAATATAACGATGGGTAAATGGAAGATCGGTGGTGTCTCCACGCAGGAATTTTCCTGCTTTTTCCAGATTGTCAATTGCCGGCTGGGTCTTTTCGAGTGCAAACGGTACCAGTGTATGGATCTGAGTTTCCAGTCGTGGTGCCCAGAAATGATCATTGAGGATCACATTATTAAAAGCAACTGGTTGGAGTGGTGTAGCTCCTTCCTCGGAAAGGGCGGTTTCTTCCGAAGAGTGACAAGCTAAAAATGCGGATGATGAAGTAATGACAAGCAGCAGCCATTTTATTGTGGAGGTATAGATGTACATGTGGTTTTTTATTTTTAAAGTGGAATTGTCAATGGTCGTAAGTCAGCAGTCAATAATGTCATTGTAAAGAGGACTGATGACTTACGACTCCAAGACTTATGACTCAAAGATCATACACCGGGAATTCCGTAATCCGCAACGTCGTACAACCATACGGTACTAATGTGATCTCTTCAATGGGTTGCGGATCACCGGAATACCGGCCCCAGAAAGCAGGGAAATACGGTGCTCCATTGGTTAATTTCCAATCCGGAATCTTCATCCCTTTTATCTTCAGCTCGATGGGAGCTTTGTCCAGATTCCAGGGATAAGAACCATCCCAGGATCTTTCGACTACCTGGATATTGGCAGCCGGATCGGCCAGTTCTTTTGCCAGCAGACCGTAGTTCCAATCATCCAGCGGATATACTTCCCGAAAGGCACGGAATCGATCCTTCAGGTCTTTCATTCTGTATTCTCCCCGGATCTTCAGTGCATATACCAGCGGCCCGCGTTCTACTGCCTGCGAAAATTCATGCCAGATAGAAGTAGTGGTCTGCATGGGCAGCTTCAATTGTAGTACATCTCCATTCTTCCAGGTGCGCCGGATCACGGCCAGACCGTCCTCGATGGGCCCCTCCCAGATCGTACCATTGATGGTAATCGCGGGATTGCTACACCAGGAAGGGACCCTCATATGGAAAGGAAAATCCGCATCACCGTCAAGTGTAAGGGTGAAATTCACTTCTTCCCGAAAAGGAAAGCCGGTTTCCTCTTCGATCTGCAATTCCCGGCCGTCAGCAACCAGCAGATGTACCGAACTGGGTGCATAGAGTAAGGCCGCAACACCGCGATCCGGAGTAGCGTAATAGAGGTTTTGCACATATTTGGGCCAGGACTGATGCATGTTGGTCGTGCAGCAGGGGTAACCGGTGAGGGTGCCGAATACAAAGTCGGTACCTCCATGGTGATTGGTCTCAAAGGAGGTTTCCAGTTTATTGCTCAATTCCACCTGATTGGCTGCCTGAAAATACTGCCGGACGGTGAAATCGTCGGTTGCCTGAGTGGGGAGGGCATTGTACACGATGCGTTCCAACTGATCGGCGAAAGCCAGATCTCCGGTGATTTGCAGAACACTTTCCAGAGAGAACATCTCCTCGGCTACCGAGCAGAATTCTATGCCCTGTACCGGATTGTTACCGTGCAGAGGTTCGTCACCTCCGTACATGCCCTGAGGCTGACCGTGGTATTTCTTAAGGTCTTTCAATGCTTTTTTTACCGCATCGACATAATGTCCGTCCTGGTCCCTCTGGTAATATATGATGGGTTGTTTGAGTCCCTGTGCGACATTTACGCAATGAAAACCGGCGGTTTTGGAGATGGTCAGGGCATTGATCTCTGCCTCGTCGAAAGGGTAGCGTTTGATCCGGGCGTAGTGCCAGGGCGTGACGGGGTCCTGATAATTCTCCTCGTTGGTAAAGACTTTGGTCCAGGGGAAGGTTTGTTCATAAATGAGATCGCCGAGTTCGAGTAAAAAATCATCACCGGTAATATTGTAGAGCCAGTAGACGACCTGAAGATTGTCTCCGCCTCGGCGATTGGCCCAAAGCGTAAGATGATCCAGCGGCCGGTTGGGTAATTCCTGCAACTGATACCGAAAATAGCGGGTCAGGCAATCGATCACCCGCTCATCTTGGGTAGCGGAATAATATTGTTGCAGTACCTTGAGCATTACCATTTTGGGCCACCAGTCTTTCCGGTTGCCTCGCTGTAACCCCGGTTCTGCGGGAGGCGCTTTGGCAAACGGAACGGGGCCGATATAGCCCTCGTCGGTTTGGTTCTTCAAGGTCCATTCTACCCATTGTTGTGCCTTTTGCTTCAGCTGGTCATCGTCCAGCAAGTAAGCTAATGGCAGCAGTCCGTCAATCCAGTAAGGGCCTCGTTCCCATCCGTCTCCATCGCCTCCGAGCCACCCATTTCGCGCTCCGACCACCTCGGGATATACGGAATCGAGTTTGCCGGTTAAGCCGTTTTGCATATTTTGTAGTTGCGTTTGCAGCCAACCCCGGGCCTGGATGTTACCCAACGGCAATTCCAGGTAGGGGCGGGTGATCAACGGCTCCCGATTTTGCAAATAGTACGGAGGATCATTTGGAACAACGGTTTCATCTCCTGATATTGGCGCTCCCGTACAGGCCACAATCAACATCACCAGCACAGCGTATAGGAACAGATTTTTCATGCGATAGGAATTTGTTTAGGTTTTAGGATATAAGTGACGGAGAAAAATAAATGAAACAAATTTAGGTTTTTAATTTTTCGAATGGAATGATCTATAAATAGCAACTTAATGAAACGAAGAACCCTACTAAAAACATCCGGATGGGCAGCACTGGGCTGTAGTGTCTTCCCTCCACAATTTTTATCAGCCGCCAGGAGCACCTCCTTTGATCTTTCCGAACTGGATCGACACAAAATTGAGAAATGGGAGCTTCAGGAGGTCGCATACCACTGGCCCCGGTTTGTCGGAAAGAACGGTCGGCGGGATGACCATGGACAACATCATACCTGTACCATTCTGAAATTATACACCGATCAGGGGGCTATGGGCTGGGGGTTATCCGGCCGTGAAGATGCTGAAAAAGCAGCTCCGCAACTGATTAATAAAAAAGTATCGGAAGTGATCATGCCAGTAGTCGGAATGGCCGATGGGCTGGATCGATCGCTGGACTTTGCCCTGCACGATCTGATGGGCGTCATCCTGCAGCAACCGGTCTATCAGCTGCTGGGGGCCAAAGGCGATGTGTCCAATCCTGTTTACAGCGGCATGATCTATCTGGATGAGCTGAACCCGGGAAACCGTTTAAAAGGCATAGATGCCATACTAGACAGTTGTGACTGGGATCTGGACTATGGTTACCGGCAGTTGAAGATCAAGATCGGCCGCAGCGGCCGTTGGTATCCCCACGATGAAGGTCTGCAAAAGGACATTGAAGTGGTGCGTACCGTTTGGCAGACCTTTGCTTCGAGAGGGGTGACCCTTCTGGTGGATGCCAATGATATGTATTCCTATCGCGATACCGTCAAGTTTTTACGAGGCATCGACGGAATACCTTTATTCTGGTTGGAAGAACCTTTTC
>JAGQXH010000002.1 GCA_020436695.1 Lewinella sp.
TAACTACTCCCCCTTCCTGGGTGATGGCGTGATTGCGATTAAAACCGGTAGCCAGTTTCTGCTCATAGGTAGGCTGCGGCAGCAGATCGCCGGCCAGTTGGTAGATCACAAAACTATCGTAAGGCATATTGGTATTGAAAGCATCGATCACCCAGTCTCGCCAGGGCCACATCGTACGGGGCCGGTCATCCTGATAGCCGTGAGAATCCGCGTAGCGAGCCACATCCAGCCAGATAGAGGCCATCCGTTCTCCGTAAGCCGGACTGGAAAGTAAACGGTCGACCACTTTCTCGTAAGCTTGTTCATCATCATCCTCTAGAAAATTTTCGATCTCCCGGATATCCGGCGGCAAACCCGTCAGATCAAAGGAGACCCGTCGCAACCATTTTTCCCGACTGGCCGCAGCTTCCGGCGTCAGCCCTTCCCGCTCTAATTTCGCCAGGATAAAATGGTCGATCTCATTGACCGGCCAATCATCCTTACTTACTTTAGGTGGTTCCGGCTTAACCGGTGGGATGAATGCCCAGTGATCCTTCCACTCCGCCCCCTGATCGATCCATTTTTTCAGCAGCGCAATTTCGTATTCCGATAAACTCAGGTTGGATTCCGGTGGCGGCATTACCAATTCCGGGTCACTGGTAGTGATGCGATGTACCAGCGAACTGTTTTTCAGGTCTCCGGGCACAATGGCATAGCGCTGTTCGGAGCTATCCAGCATAGCAAACGCACCGGCCTCAATATCCAGCCGAAGATCGCCTTTGCGTGCCTTTTCATCGGGGCCGTGGCAGGCAAAGCAACGGTCCGAAAGTATCGGTTTGATGTGAAAATTGAAATCAACCGTTTTGGGTAGCTTCGTCAGCGGGCTTCCATCCGACCGGCAGGCATTCAGGCCGAACAGTACTAAAATGCCCCCGATGACGAAGATGGCGTTGATTTTCATAGCAAATTGGTTGATTAGCACATTGTCAATAAAATTGTAAAACACAAAAATTGAGCAGGCGGATTCCCTACAGACGATTCGATGCTACATGGTTCCATTGTTCCATGGCTCTCCTATCAATGAAACCATGGAACACAAGTAATGTTATCTAATTTAATTGACAGTGTAATTAGTAATGGTCCAAAAATAACATTAACAATTAATACCGCTCTTTTGCCATTAATTCCCCGCCCTCATCAGATCCTCATACGTATAGGGCACCAGTTTTTTCCCATCCCAGCGATAAGCCTTCCTGACCTGCGTCATCTCACCATTACCTACTTCATCCGCATTGCCTTCCTCTTTCTCATACAGGATACGGTCGGGCAAGCCATCATCATTATCCGGGAAGTAATACGTTTCACTGCTGTAGCCGACACCCGCATCACTCCAATAGGAATTTGTACCTACGTGATGGAGATGCTCACCATCCCAGAATAAGGTGGCTTCCGTACTGGTGTAACCACAAGCCTCATACTCAAAACCAAACTGCACTACATGCCGGACACCGCTTATCCCCCGTCCGTCAAATACCTTGAGCATGTTAAAATGTGCCGGTTCGCCGGTACCGGATTCGGCAACCTGATCCAGTATCTTACCATCCTTTACCGCCCGGATCTCTATATGCATGGTTTCTTCCCGGTAACCGGTGGTGCCGGCCAGAAATCGAACACCATCATCACCTTTCATTTCCAAATGGCTCACAAGTCCGCTCCACAACCATCCGGTAAGTGATTTATCTTCTACGGCAGTACGAATTTGCAGCCAGGGAAAATCCAGGCCGTTGATCGTACTTTTCTCTCCGATCGCCAGTATTTCAAGTGGCTGGCCTACCGGCAGTTGCGTGATCACTTGCCCGTGGGTGCCGGGCTGATCACGCAGATTAACGCGATCTCCGAAAAGAGTGACCTTTTCTCCGATCTCGAATTCACCGTAGGTTCTGATCGGAAAATCGGGCTGAGCTTGTGTAAGAGTGGTGATCAGGCAACAGAAAGCAAAGATGCTGAGGTATTTCATGTTATGTGGTTTTGATATGTTGTCAGTTGAATGGCATAATATAAAGACAAACGAAAAATCTGCCTTCAATATAAAGAAAATCGATTGTGAAATCGTAGCATCCCAGCATTACAGGATCACAACATCTCCAGCAACCACCCCTTATTCGCCAGTGGCTGTGTTTGCTCGATGGCTTCCCGAAAGCGGTCCAGTTCTTCACCCTGCAAGGAACGCCAGTCTCTCCTGAGGCGCAGTTGGAAGAGTTTGCTGGCCAGTTTGAGGAAATTGATATTCGATCGTTTCTGATATTCCGAAAGCTGCCGGTTACGGGTGATGTAGTGCCGGGTAGCTTCGATGAGCGAAAAGAAGGGTTCGGTCTCCTGCAAGAGGAAATACACTTTCAATTGAATGATCTTGGCGGAAAGATGGTAGAAAGCATCGGTAAATTCCACATCGAGCAATAGGTGCAGGGCACGGGTATAATCTCCCTTTTCAAAAAAGAGTGAAGCCAGATTGTACACATAGGCATTGTCGCGCACCTCACCGGGTAAAAAATCCCGGTAACTCCGGATAAACTCCTCTGTCCAGTCGTATGCCCCCAGACGGATGGCAGAAGTAATGATATTGCTGTAGGACCATTGCGACAATTGTCCGTTTTTCAGCAGGATACCTTCGGAAAGCAACAACTTATACAACTCCCAGATCTCCCGGTAAAAATCACTTCGACCGATGTTGATCTGGCGCACGCAGACATTAAGGGCATAGTTGTACAGGATACGCAACTCCGGTTTGGGAATAATGGGCCGATGCCGGGCCAGTAGTTCCTTAAGCTGGTAATAGTGCTGTGCCTCCCGGGGATCTTCCAGCATCTGCAGCGCCTGCGAATACACCTCCATAAGGGGCAGACGGGCCAGTTCGGGATGCATTTCCTGGTACCGGCGGATCTCTTCCAGAAATTGACATTCATAACCGGCATTCACTACAGCATTCCGGCTGGTCATATCGCAGGCAACGCGCAGCTTATTGATAAAGTAGTAGTGATCCAGGGCATCGCTTTGCCGCTGGAGGTCTTCGCCGAATTTGCGCTGACCTCCGATGAGGCTGAGTTGGTCCAGTTTCTCGTGCCGCAGGTAATCCTTATGAAAATAATCGTAACTGCAATCCTCCCGTTTCGATCGCCAGAGTTTCCAGCGCCGCATTTGCCGGCTCACCTGCTTGGGCAGATCCCGATCCAGCAATTCCAGACATAGATAATCCAATTCCTGCTCCGGTTGCTCCTTAAAGTGACTTACACTTAAAAACTGATAGCACAATTGCAGCAGATCGGACACCAGATTATTAAAAGCCAGATCCCGGTAAGGTTGTTTCCCGAATACCTTGCGATGTACTACCCTTTTGTCCAGGTCGGGATGTTGAAAATCCGGAGCGTAGGTCAGCAGATGATGACAAAGCTTGCGCAACTTGGTATTCTTATTAAAAAAGGGAGAATCCACCAGTTCACGAAACCGGCTTCGTTCACGGGTCTCCAGCTTGCGGAGTAGTTCGAGCAGTAAAGTGTCAGTCATTTTTTGTGATGCTAGAATACGGTAATGATGCGCTCTTATGAGAGAAGAAGAGAAAGTATGGATAGACGACCGAAAAGTACGATTAAAATTAGCAAAAAATATTTTCAAACGATAACAATCGAGTATTTTATTCATCTATTTAAATAAATCACAATACATTGACTATCATTTATTTAAAAATTGCAAATTGCTAAAAATAAGCTATAATCAAATTTAAATGTACTTTCAAAAGGCTCGTTCTGCCTCTAAATTTGTATCCATCAAAGTGCGAGCAGATCAATTCGCATAACGATCATAATCATAAACCAATAGGTAAACGGTACAGAGAAGCAAGCAGAGTATAGATCAACACCCGCTCATGGCAATAAGACTTATACTCTAATTTGCATTGCTTTTCCATCTACCGGGAACCGAATACCGTCAAATTATAATTCCAGGCCATAAACCGCACGACATGAAAAGAATTTATTTCACCCTATGTTTTTTTTGGGCCCTGATCAACACCTCTGCCCTATTTGCCCAACCAGGCTGTTTGGTCTTAAAAGCCGGCCAGGCAACCGCTGCTACCGGCGAGACTATCTGTATCGATGTCAGTGTCGAAAATTTCTATCAGGTCACCGGCATGCAGTACAGCTTACGCTGGGACAAGGACGTATTGTCTTTCACTGAAGTGAAAAATTTCAATTTGCCGGGTTTAACCAATACCAATTTTGGAACTCCCAGCCAAACCGGCTATCCCGACCAGCTGACCTTTTTCTGGATCGATCAAAACCAAATGCCGCAAACCCTGGCCGATGATACGCCTCTGTTCAGTATCTGTTTCCAGGTCACTGGCTCTGAGGGAGATCATTCGCCACTGGCGTTTGATCCCGCCCCGACTCCACCGGAATTTCTAACGGTCGAAGCCCAATCCGCCGCTTTTAAGTTGAGCCCAGCCAGCCTGTATGGCGGCAGTTTCACTGTTGGCTCTGTCTCACCGGATTATCCGGCGATCACATCGGCTTCCTGTCCCGGTGTTCAGACCTGCTCAGAGGTACCTCCTCCGGGCATTGAAACAAACGTCACGGGAGGAATGGTCCCATACAGCTATTCCTGGAATGGGCCGGATGGCTATATCTCCAATGAAGCCAACATTACCGATGTTGCTCCCGGAGCATACCACCTTGTGGTAACCGATGCCGCCGGTCTTTCCCATGAAGCGCTGTTCTATGCGCCCGCCGTTACCAGCCTTACCCTAACCAACATTATGGTCACCCCCGTGGAAGGCTGTAGCCAGGGAAGCGGCGGCTCCATCAGCTATAACGTAAGTGGTGGCAGCGGGAGCTATGAATTTCAGTGGAATGACGGCGCAACCATCCAAAGCCGGGCGGGTCTCAGCCCGGGCCTGTATCAGTTGACAGTTACGGATCAATTACTCGGTTGCTCCATATACCAAGCTTTCAGCATTGAATCCTCCAGCACCATTCGCATCACTAATGTAGAAGTAACGGATGCTTCCTGCGGTAATACCAATACCGGAGCGATCCGTATTCAACTGGAGGGCGATGCGGAGGGGGCAGTCATCAACTGGAGCAATGGCGCAGAAGGTCTCCACATCGAAGATCTGGCGCCCGGTGGTTATACCGTCTCCGTGACGGATGCCACCGGTTGTGTTACCACCCATTATGAGGAGGTCAAAGCTTCGGATAAGATCGAATTTACCGGTACGGCAGGCTATGAAGATTGTAACGGTCCTACCGGTTTTATAACGCTTGACGTACCTGCTGGTCTCGGAACCCTCACCTATGTCTGGAGTAACGGCGCTACGACCAAAGACATTAGCGGGCTAAGCTTCGGGGCCTACCGGGTGACCGTTACCAATACAGAAAGTGGTTGCCAGGGGTATGGGATCTTTTACATAAAAGATGATGAATTCCTGACCGGCACCAATTTCGAATGCACCGTCATTGATGAAGAAACCATCTTCGCGAAAGTCTCCACAGTGGTATGGGGTGGTGGCACACCGCCCTACACTTTCAACTGGAGCAATGGCGACAGCATGACAAGTGACCTGGTGGGCAGTACTACCGTATCCCTACCCGCAGTACTCAACCTGACCATTACCGATTCCAAAGGTTGTACTACCATCCCACCTACGGTTTATCCGGATTGCGATTTTAACGGTAATGTCAGTGATAATTTCTCGGTGGCTTCCCGCTACAGGTGCATCGAAGACAGTAACCCTTCGATGGCCGAGATCACCTATACAATATGGAATGGCGGTGCGCCTCCCTATACCTTCAGCTGGAGCAATGGCTTGGTGGAAACCGGCGATAAGGAAAGTTCGATCATGGCGCCGGCCGATGCGGCCACGGCCTATACCGTCACGGTGACGGATCAGCTCGGCAACACCCATATTTCCGAACCCATTCTGCCCATTTGCGGCATTAGTGGCGAACCGTTGTCACTCTCCGTCGCCGATGGAGAAGCTGTTCCCGGCGAACAGGTCTGTCTGCCGGTTACGGTTAAGGATTTCTTTAATATTGCCGGTCTTCAATTTACCCTGAGCTGGGATCCCACCCAGTTGAGGGGGGATTCGCTAATCCATTTCAGCTTACCGAACTTTAGTACGTCCAACTATTCTTTCAATCCCATCAGTGCTCAGGGTAACGGCGAAGGTATCCTAACTATTGCCTGGACGAATTCTACCGGACTGGGCTACACCTTACCCGACGATACGGTCTTATTCGAACTATGCCTGACAGTACTCGGAGACGATGAGGGAGCAGAAGTAGTGATCAGCAATCAACCGACCCTCATTGAGGCGACTACCGGTACCTTGCAGGTTATCCCAGTGATCACTGATGACGGAACCGTATTCATTACCGGAAATGATGAAAAAACAGTATGGCCGGGAGATACCGACCAAAACGGACTGGTCGACCACTTCGACCTGCTCAACATCGGCCTGGCCTATGGCGCCCAGGGTTTTCCGCGGCCGGAACAAGATCTGAGCTGGGAAGCCCACTTCAGTGCCCCCTGGCCGCAAAAAACACCCAATACCGAAGTCAGCTTTCAACACATAGATACCGACGGCAACGGTACCATCACTGCAAACGATACCCTGGCCCTGGCCCTTAACTATCGATGGTTTAACGAGCAGTGGAACGGGGAGGATGGATACAACAAGCGGGAAAACCTCCCCGCCGCTGCCCGTACAGCCGCAGTCCCCCTTTACGTGGATACCTATCCGGTAGCAGAGGGTAGCTCCGGTACTTTCGACATTATGCTGGGCGACGATGCCAATACAAACAACACGGTGTACGGGCTGGCCTTCAGCATCAATTACGATCCATTGGCGATTGTTCCGGGCAGTATGCGCCTGTCTTTTGCGGACAGCTGGATGGGGAATAACGGAGAAGATCTACTGACCTTCTATCGCGACGACCCCGACCATCATATGGTGCACGTAGCCATGACGCGGATCGACGGTGAAGACATTACCGGTGCCGGATCGATCGCAAAATTGCTGATCACGATCGAAGATGTCATCTTCCGTTCCAATGATATTGAAATACCGATCAGTATCGAGCAAGCCCGTCTGATCAATTCGATCGAAGAAGCCGTTCCGGTGGATGTACGCAGTTCAGTAATCGTCGTCAATACAACTACCCGTACCCTGGACGAAAGCCTGGATCGTCAGATCCGTGTCTTCCCGGTACCGACTCAGAACCGGCTCTACCTTAAAACCCCTAACCTGACCGTGAAAAACATCGAACTATTTAGTATGGACGGTCGACGCCTGCGCGAATGGCAAGGCCAACCCAGCGAACTCTTCCTGCACGATCTGCCGCAGGGGACCTACTCTCTGAGAATGATCACCAACGAGGGTGTGGCCGTAAGAAGAATTATCATTTTCAACGGAGAACGGTAAACCATAAAATTCCAAACCATGAAAAATACAATCCCATTCATACTTTTGCTTTTCCCCATTTTGCTCTCCGCTCAAAACACCAATGTGAGTGGTATGATCTCCAATGCCCAAGGGACCATTGTACAGTCGGTAGAAGTCAGTCTGCTCGACGAGCAGGGACAGCTCATCACGACCCAAATGACCACCAACGGACGGTATACCTTTGAAGGACTACCTGCCGGCTATAACTATATCATCAGGTTGAATAAAGGCGGGACTCCACTAAATGGTTTGTCTACTTTGGATTTTGTGATGATTGCCCGACACATCATCGGTATCGATCCACTGGGATCGGAATTACAGATCAGGACCGCCGACATCGACGGTAATGGTCAGGTTTCCGTTGTCGATCTGGTCTATTTACGCCACCTGATCCTCAGCATCATTTCAGAGCTACCCAATCAACGCAACTGGCTGTTTATTGCCGAAGACGGTACGCCACCAAATTCACCGCAGGCCAACAGCTTTTCTTTTTATCTCCAGGGAGGCAGCATTACGAAGAATTTCCTGATCCAGAAGGTGGGAGATCTCAACGATAATGCGGTCTATAATTAACTTAAGTCGTCAGTCAAAATTATTTATACGCAAATTCAACATAGGATCAGCTTCCCTGAGTAGACGCGGGGAAGCTTTTTTTATTTCATATTTCCCGCTTGTACAAGATCAACGTACCTGCAAACCGACTACTTCTCCCACTTCCCGAAATCCATGCTGCCGAAAGAAATTTCTGGCGTGATGATTCTTCGTTTCCGTCCAGAGGACGATGTGTTCTACTCCTCGTTGTTGTTGCCGGTTCAGTTGTTGTAACAGCAAATGCAGGCCCAGTCTACGGCCCCGAAAGGCCGGTTCAAGTCCGATCCATTCGATGGTCATCCATTTATCGGGGGGCATACTTTCCAGATATTCCGGGATCGACCAGGCACTGCATTCTCCGGCGGGTTCCGTAGCAGAACTTAAGAGAATATTCCACTCACCGGCCGCAGTATCATCACTATATTCTATTTCCCAATCCGACATCTCTTCTAATAAGCCATTTACTGCGGCTGCTTGGAGAAAACGATATTCCATAACCATCCAGGCCTGATCAATGCAATAGTCATGTTGATGTTGCAAGTGATGAATTACGGGCGCAAGCTGTTGCTTTGAAAGGCCACTCCAGCCCAGGCCAAAGGGATCGCGAATTATCCCAAAGGCCGGTTGGGTAATACCGTATGAAGAGGATTCCGCCAACAAAGTAAACACAACTTCCCCTGTATCTGCGGATGGGTCCATGACCAGCCAGGCAATATGCCCCCTTTCTTCATCATAGTAAAGGCCGGCACGATAAGTTATAGAATTGTTACCTAGTACTGCAGCTCGCAGATGCGGTTGCTCAGGATAATGACGATCCCAGGTCTTTTGGTATTGAATTAGCACCTGAGTGATCTGTTCATCACTGAAGGATAAATAGGGTGGCCATTGCCGATAGTGAAGACGGAAGAGGTTGATGGCATCTTGTGTCATAAAATTAACGTGATGTTCAACTTTGACTACTTCTTATCTGATTATGCGAATCAGGGGTAAAAGGTCAAAGCGACTCAGGTTTCGAAGAGCGAAAACGCATGTAGAAAAAAGGGGCAACGCACCGAAATATTACCAACACTCGGATACCAACTTCAATTGAGCTGCTCCGCGTGCTGCCGGAGCTTCAGCGGAGGCACAGCGCAGCGTCACACATGTCCACGCACCAGCGTAAATGTGACGCTACGCTGTAGCTGGGGCAATATACTTACTGTGTGCTAGAAATATGACGGTGCGCTGCATCTATAAGCCCTTTGGTCAGATCCTTTTTCAGAAGAGACTGCTGCACCAATCGTAACCGCAGGCCCCAGGCCAGTGCCGGTTCCAGTAAACGAAAATGCCGTTGAATGAAATTTACGGCACGGTTGAGTAACAGGATATTGCGATACTTTTTCCGGGCCACCTTATGATACCGGCGGGTTACCTCACCTATAAAGTCCGGATGATCGTGATACTGTCGGATCAATTCTGCCGCCAGTTTACCCATACTCATGGCATTACCCACACCCAGACCGGTAATGGGATTGGTAGTAAATGCGCTTGATCCGGTGTAGATTACCCCGGGGGCCGACCAGTTGATCCGGGATTGTACCGTTAGAGACGTACCCTTTGACTTTCCGAGGGCACGCGCGTGAGTAAACCGTTGTCGCAGATCATGGTTATTTTCCAGGATAGCTTTCCAGATGGCATCCATCGGCTGCCCCATGCGTATGTAATCCTCCCTGGATATAGCCAGTTCCACATTATAGCGACCTTCAGACAAGGGGCACATAAACAGACAAACCGGTAGCGGATCATAAAAGTATTTCACTTCCAGGCCCTGTTCCCTGGGAATAGAAACGCCTTCGAAATAGGTTCGGCTAAAAACAAAAAGAGACGGATCATTCGCGGGAACAGCCTGAGCACCGGTTGCATTGATCACAAGATCTGTATCGATCTGCAAACCTACTCCCTGCAAACGGATACAGTTAGTTTCTTCAGCCGTTGCTTTCAGAGATACTCCACTGAGAACAGTCGCCCATTCCGAACGCCCGGCCTGTTGCCACAGGTAGTGGTCCAGTTGAAGGCGCTCGATGGAAAGACGAGGCAGATCTGAAGCCGGAAAAGTAACCGACAAGTCGACCTTTTTACTGGCAAAACGGTAATTCCAGGTGGGTAAGAGGCGTTGTTCTTTCTGTAATGCTGCGACTGCACCGGGAGATAATTCTTCCAGCAGGCGATATACCCGACCATCGAAACTTTCTCCACATACTTTATCACGGGGAAAATGGTATTTGTCTACCAGAATGTGAGCTATGCCGTAGCGACTGAGAAAAAGGGAAGCCGTTGTGCCGGCCGGGCCGCCACCGAGGATACAAACTTTCGTGCGCAAATATTGCATGTTGGGAAATGCCTTGGATTAGGGCTAAATTAGGTAATAAAGGTGATGATTATCCAGCCACTTGCATAATTTCTCCAGATGACACATCCGAGAAAACCCGATATTGTCAGCAAAAATAACTGCCATGAAAGAGATCAAACTGACCATAACCATCGAAGAAGCCAATATGATCCTGGAGGCGCTGGGTGGTATGCCTTTCAAAACCGTATTCGGATTGATCGGAAAAATTCAAAATCAGGCAGCAACTCAGCTGAATGATAACAACCGTCCGGCGATGCCATTTGAGGGAGACAAAGCCTGATATTGCCCATTTGCGAAGCAGCACGATCAATCCATGATCACCTGTTCCGGTTGTTCGTGCTGCTCCACTGCCCTAAAAGTGAGATCTGCGGCCTGGAGTATCTTATTGCGCAGGTTGGCCGGATAATTAGGCCGTTCCCGGAGGAATTGTCTCACCGCTGAAACGGCCGCCTCTGACCGGTGGCCGTTGAAAGTATTGTCCAATACCCGCTTGGGAAAGAAAATATCACCGGTGGCCTGTATTTCTTCCAGCATTTCCAGCGTTGGCGTGATGTATTTTTCGGAAGCGGCCGCCCGCAACGGATGGTGCAGCCAACCCAGTGCATCCTGCACCCAGGACTCCACCTGCCGGTTTTCTTCCAGCTTCAAGCTATTGAAGAAACTATCGCGGACGGCTATATCGTTTGACAATGCCGGCCGGATAAAACGGATGCGCGCCTGCCGGTCAATATTGCTGACGCGCCCGAGTTGCTGATCCAGTATGTCTTCCGATCGAGGGAAATCACGCACTGCCAGTTGAAAAGCCAGATCGATATAGTCACTTTCGGACAGGCTCAGCCCTTCTACCTTCAGGTCCCCCAGCCAGATCCGATATAGGCGATCCCGACCGACCGAGCTTTCCGCCACAGAACGGTAGGTATTGAAAAGAGCCGTTTTTTCCCGGCGGTCATCTGTACTTTCCAATTGATACCAAAGGGCGTTCTCCACAATCTCCGTCACCTGTTTCCGTTCGGCCTCCGGCAGAAACTTCCAATAGAGTGTATTCAGATAGCCCAGGATGCTTTGACGGATTAATGGATCGGTTTCCGTACGGATACCGCCCAGCAGGGCCGGTAGCAGATCCATGGCCTCCAGGCGATGATGTACAAGGTTTTCCCATAGATTGAGCCAGCTCACACCGCGTAGCATAGGTTCCTGCAACCGATTGATGTATTGCAAAAGATAGACACTATCCGTTTTTAAAAGCTCAAAATAACCGTAGCCGTAACCGTCACCATTGGGGATGATCAGTTGCGGCGCCGGATAAAGGGTATCGAATACGAGAGAAACTGACGGTTGATCCATTGCAACAGGAAGAGAATAACCACCGTTTTCGTGCAGGCATTTTAATTCGAGCTGCTGTCCCCATTCCCGATCACTTCCTGTTTTACCAGAATTAACAGTAATTCCGTACATCTTCCCTTCACTTATTTCGGGTCGTACACTTATTTCCGGCATGCCGGCCTGTTTGATCCACTGCCGGTTCCAGCTTTCCAGATCCTCTAGGCTTTGCTGGTCAAGAATAGCGATCAGATCATCCCAGGTAGCATTATCGTAGGAATAAGTTTGCAAATACTCCCGCAGACCGTTGCGCATGGCCTCCTCACCGATCTCGCGTTCGAGCATGCGCATCACAATGGGCGCTTTCTGGTAAATGATGGCACCGTAGAGTGTGCCCGCATCCTTTAAATTATCCAGTTTCTGCTGAATGGGATGCGTGCCGGCCGAGCGATCCACTGCGTACGCGGAGGGATAATGGGCCAGCAAAAAGCGCAGATCATGATCGATCTCCGGGAAAGAAGGATTGACGATCTTGGCCGCCATAAAATTGGCAAAGACCTCCTTCATCCACACATCATCAAACCAGTTCATCGTCACCAGATCACCAAACCACATGTGAGCAGTTTCGTGGGCGATCAGACTGGCCCGCCCCAGTTCCTGATTCGGGGTAGCGTTTTCATCGAGGAACAAACTGGATGCCTTGTAGGTAATGGCACCGGGATGCTCCATGCCACCGTATTGAAAGGAAGGGATCAACGCAAAATCGAATTTCTGAAAAGGCATTTTAATGCCGGTGTAATTTTCCAACCAGTTGAGCGCCGCCAGATGAAGGTCAAATATGAGGGGGGCATTGCGTTGCACTTTAGCTGTATCAGTTTCCCGGTGCAACATGGTCATGGTACGGCCGCCTATTTCCGAGGTAATACTTTGGAAATTGCCAACTACAAAATCAAAAAGATAGGAAGGTAGCAATTCGGTTTCGGCGTAGGTCAGTACTTTAACAGAATCCTGCCTTTGCTCGGTTTCCAGCGCGCCGTTAGCCAGGGCTTTCCAATCGGAAGGAATCCGTAGTGTCAGCCGGTAACGAGCCTTCAGGTTCGGCTGATCAAAACAGGGTACCGCTGTGGAAGCCCGATCAGGTACCAACAGGGTGTATAGAAAATCATCCTGTCGATTAAGTGATTGATCTCCCAAAGCATACTCGAGTGTGACTTGGTTCTCGCCGGTGCTGAAATGCTTTGCCGGCAGAATGATATGCCCATTCTCGAAGGTAAAGTCAATCGGATCTTTGCCTATTGATACTCCCTGCAGATAATCGGCCGGTACTTTAAAATCAAGAACAACGGGCAGGTCATTCTGCTTCAGGGTGAAGTAAATAGTGCTTACTCCGCTCAGCCGCTGAGCTCGCTTGCGTGGCACAGAAATGTCCAGCTGATAAAGAATGTCACTTATACGCGCTTTTCGGTTTTCCGCCAATTGCCAGGATACACCGTTTTCCGGCAGCTCTGGAAGATCAGTATCAGTGCAGGCATTCAGGAGCATGAGTAACAAGAGATAAGCAGGAAGCAGAAAAGTTTTTTGCGCCATGCGAATTGGATTCGTAATAAAAGTAATTTGAAGCAAATGTCTAATCTGCTTTCAAAAATAAGGCGCCTTCACTTCACATAGCTAAAGTTGTGGGGATTTTTATTGGTTTTGGGACGTAATATGTGTTTTGGAATGTCAATCAAACTTAGCCGCTTCATCCAATCAAATGATCAAAAGGATCTTCTTCCGGCAACACTTCCTCGACCTCCTGATTGGATTCGTTCAATCTGAGCAGATCCCTTACCCAGTCCTGATTTTGCCGCAACCAGATGAATGCAGCGATGATGAGCACTAAACTGATCAGAATAAGGAGCATATCGCCACCAAGTCGGCCGGAGAAGAAATTTATCACCTGAGGCAGCCCCAGCAGTAGTCCAAGCCAAAGCCCTGCATTTTTGGTGAAATTTACATGCGTAATAACCGATAATAAGGCGGGGATCAACATTAGCTTATAGATCCACCCTATGCTCTGATCGGCAATGGTATCTAACTCGAATGAATTACTCCCTCTGACGATCACTTCCAATATACCAACCGCAATCAACAATCCCAGTCCCCAAATTAATTTGGGGAGTTGCCGGGAAGTTGATTCCGCACTACGAAATATCCAAAAGATCAATACAAGATATACTACCAACAGGCCCAGAGATACGATGTAGATCAGCGGGCTTTCATAGGAGATATAATCCGGTGCGGCGCTGCCGAGCAAGGGAATATTAGTTACACCCAACAGCAGTATAGTGTGCAGAGCAGTGGCAGCAATCAGTATCCGCCAATCCGCAGGGCTTTCATTTTCGTTCTCCTCCTCCTCCTCTTCTTCCTCAACTGCATAACCGATATTTTCTGATCTGTAAACGATCACTAGCAATAGCGCAATAATGCTAAATTGAAGGAAAAGAGAAATAGGTTCCTCTATAAGCTGATATACCAGGCCACTTAGAATATTAACCAAAAAATAGGCCGCATCAACGGCCAACAGAAGGATCAGAAAAGCATTATCCTTGAGGTCAGTGGCTACCGGATACAACACAGCAACGTGCAAATAGCACAATACCGTGAACATCGATAATCCGCCACAGACCAATACAGCGCTCAATAAATAGGCCCACTGAGTGTGGATCATTCCCAGCATCGTACCCAGGAAAAAGGCCGCTCCAGCCCATAGTAAACCGGTCTTCACATCATTTGATCGATCAGCAAGCCATCCACCTATGATAAACATGATCGCGTCAATCAGAAAGAAACTTCCGGTATAAACCCCAGAACTACTTAGGGGAAAATCAGGGGAAAGAGTGATATAATAGTAGTAAACATTGTAGCTGACACTCAGCAGTGCGATCAGTAAAGCCAGCTTAAAGATGAGTTTGGGATAGGCATCGAAAAATGATTTCATGTGCGGTTTAGTTTTAGATATTGTTAGGTGTTGGAAAACTGAAATAAGGTAGGCATATTTTCCCGGCATATTGGCCTGCCGGACACATTCATTTCTTTCGCTGACGTCAACCGTTCTTAAATTTGGCTTTCAATACAGGTTATTTCATGGATTGGTTTCTAAGATAAAGGGGACATGACCGGTTTGGACCGTCGGTCCCGGCGGAGAGGGGAGCACCATAATGTGGGTGGGAATATATAAAATGGCCCGCCCACCACCTTACCGCGCTCTCCCGGGTAAAGTCAGCCCTCCGAATGACACTTCTGATCCGGATGTACGGAAATTTTCCGGTCATCCCACTGATCATCGTTCATCCGCACAAGGGCATCGCCCATATGTGATCGTCGACGAGAAATAAAATGTGTTGCGCTGATTTAGGTTGAAAAGCTGCGATAAGAAGTGAAGCACTGACCAGAGTAATATTCCTTTGATAAGACTGGGGGAACTCAAATATAAAACAAATAAATTTTAATTTCAAAATTAAAAACAAAAAACTGTCAAACACAAGCGGCTTGACAGTTTTTGTATCAACTCAAATATCTTATCCCAATATAGCCTTTTCACCCACGAAAGGCTGCTTGTACAGACGCTCTCCTGTGGCCCGGGCCAGAGCATTCGCCAGGGCAGCTGCTACCGGCGGCAGGGAAGGTTCACCCAAACCGGTAGGGTCGATCGTGTTCTCGGCAAAGAATACCTCGATCTCCTTCGGAGCTTCTGAATGGCGCACCAGGCGATACTTATCGAAGTTACTTTGCTCAGGTTTACCGTTGCTGAAGGTCATAGCACTGAACAAAGCGTGGCCAATACCATCCACAATACCGCCTTCGATCTGATTGATCGCCCCTTCCGGGTTAACGACGATGCCACAATCCACGGCACACCACACTTTCTGGATCTTCGGCTTGTTCTGTTCCATGACAACATCAACCACCTGCGCTACGTAGGAATTGTGGCAATAGTAAGCGGAAACACCCCGGTGAACACCCGGCATGTCTTCACCCCATTTAGCCTTTTCCTTCACCAGTTTCAACACACCAGCATATCGCTCTGCATCGTAATCATTTCTTTCACCTACCGGATTATTGATCGCCCGGTCGAATAGGCTGAGCCGGAACTCAACGGGGTCCTTACCGGCCGCTTCGGCTACCTCATCCAGAAAAGACTGCTCGGCAAAGGCAATAAAATTGGAGCGTGGTGCCCGCCAGGCTCCGGTAGAAATATTAGATTCCAGACTATTGTTTTCCGCAAGATAGTTATCCACGGTACCCGCCGGAAAACGGTTGGAGAATACCGGGCTCTCATGTGCACCGGTTCCTTTTACGTGAAATCCGATCAGGTTGTTATCGACATCCAGTGCAGCCCGATAAGTCACCTTGTAGGCCGGCCGGTAAGTACCCTGTGTCATATCGTCTTCACGGCTATACACTAGTTTGATCGGCGCACCCACCTTCTGGGAGATAGCTGCAGCCTCAATACCGAAGTGGCCATACAAACGCCGGCCGAATCCCCCGCCCATACGGGTCATCATGATAGAGATCTTCTCTTCCGGTATACCGAGGCGGGCAGCAACCGACTTACGCATGAATTCCGGCGTCTGGATAGGGCCTGCCAGTTCAGCCGATCCTTCTTTTACATCTGCAAAGAAATTCATCGGCTCCATGGTATTATGGGCCAGATACGGGCAACTGTATGTTTTTTCGATCACCTGCGCTGCATTGCGGAAAGCAGCAGCTGGATCACCGTCCAAACGATCTGGTTTTTCTACGCCGGCAGCCAGCAATTTATCCAGCTCAGCGTCGGTCCAATCGCTGGATTCGAGCGGAGAAGTGGTTTCCCATTGTATCTGTAAAGCCTTTTTGGCCTTCATCACTTCCCAGGTAGAATTACCGACAATAGCCACCAGCTCGGCAAATGCACTGGTATCCGACCATTGTTTTTCCATATCTTGTGGATAGGCTTCTACCGTAAACACATCGACTATACCGGGCATGCTTTTAGCCGCATCGGCATCCAGGGATTTTACTTTCATACCGAAAGCCGGTGCGTGCTCCACCATTGCGATCAGCATACCTTCTTTTTGGTAATCGAGGCCGAAAAGCGGTTGCCCGGTGACGATCTTGGGTCCATCCACATTTTTGGTAGCTACACCAATGATCTTAAAATCTTTCGGATCTTTCAGTTCTATCTCTTCCGGCACTTCCATAACACCGGCAGTGGCAGCGACCTCACCGTAACCAATACTTTTTCCACTGCCTTCGTGCTTGATCATTCCGGAGGCCGTAGTCAGTTCGCCAACCGGTACTTCCCACTGCTTGGCTGCCGCTTCCATCAACATACGGCGGGCCGTAGCACCGGCCATACGCAGACCTTCCCAGCCCTGACGGATAGACTGGCTGCCTCCGGCCAATTGCCGGGTAAACTTATCGGTATCGAGGCCGGCCTGCTCAACCACCACATTTTTCCAATCTACATCCAATTCTTCAGCCACGATCATCGGCATGGCCGTTTTGACGTTCTGTCCGATCTCCGGATTAGGTGACATGATGGTAACGATACCGTTGTCACCGATCTTAAGGAAACCGTTGATGTCGAACCACTCTTCCGGCATGGTCATCGCCATATCGGTCATCTCCTCGGGTTTACAGCCGGCCAGCCAACTGAAACCCAGTACCATACCACCACCGGCCAGACTGGATACTTTTAGGAATGATCTTCTGTTATAGTGTGTTTTAATTAAAGCCATGATTTGTTGTTTAAGGTATTAATTCCACGTATTCAAACTATGAACCGGAATACTATCAAAGGGAGAAAATTTACTGTCCTTATGAATACGGGCTTACAAAATGCGCCTGACGGCCAATGTCGTTCCAGGATCACAGATTCTGTGCGGCCGTTTTGATGGCAGCTTTGATCCGCAGATAGGTACCACAACGGCAAATGTTACCGTTCATTGCACCTTCAATATCTTCATCGGAAGGGCTGGAATTACCGTTGAGCAAGGCAGCAGCTGTCATGATCTGTCCGGCCTGGCAATAGCCGCACTGAGCCACATCGTGCTCGATCCAGGCTTGTTGTACCGGGTGGTCGCCTTTTTCGGAAAGTCCCTCAATAGTGGTGATGGATTTTCCTACAGCAGTAGATACGGGTAGCGTACAGGAACGCATCGCTACACCGTCAATGTGAATAGTACAGGCGCCGCACTGCGCAATGCCGCAGCCGTATTTGGTACCTGTCAACTTTGCATGGTCCCTCAACACCCACAACAAAGGCGTATCCGGCGCCACATCGAATTCGTGTGATTTTCCGTTGATTGTCAAGTTATACGTAGCCATAATAAGTGATAGATGTGATTAGAAATGATTATGAGAGGAGTCTCTTAACAAGAATGAAAATGCGTTTAAACCATCAAATTACTCAAATCTGAACAATTAACCAAAGTAGATATGGATAGTTGAAGCGAATGGGGGATTTTTTGAAGTGGAAGATCGATATGGGCAATATCTGTCTGTACCTGCGGTAAAGACAAGTTAGTCCGGAAACCTGAATAGCAAACAAATTATCCGTCCCCCCGGATCATCAAGCTGCAAGACCTCAAGGTATTCTGTCGCACCATGATCACGATTCTAATCCACCTTCAACCCCTCCGGCCCATCTACCTTCGGCTCCGGAAAGTCATTCCAGTTCAAAATCGCATTGAATACATAATTCTGATCGCCGACATTCAGATGCCGGTGCAAAGGATTGAAGCTGTAGAGGATCACTCTCCCGCCTTCATAACGGGGAATATCCAGTATGGCGCCTTGCTTTTGCAACTGTTGTTCTCCGGAAATGAAGCCGGTTAGTAGCAGTTTATCTCCTTTTCCCTCAGGCTTCTTCATTTTTCCTTCCAGCCGTTCGGGGATCTGCGTACCGTACTGCATCACTATCCAGTGTTCGTATTGCTCGGGTACGCTGTAATACGGGCCGTTGATACGAAAGACATAGTTCACATCCGGAAAGCCATAGGTAATGGGATGATCAGGGCGCATGATCATAGTGGTTAAGGCCGAACCCGGCGTTGTCACCCCACTACGGGAGCTTACATTGCGCAATAGACCGGATTCAGTAGCCAATTCCCCTGCCCCACCGAACAACATCAAGGTACCACCTTCGTTCAGGAAAGCCTGCAGATTAGCCAGCCCCATAAAACCGATACCACCGGTAATATCTTCCGAAGCATCAATGGAACCCTGGCTTTTGAAATCATCCGTGGTAGTAAAGGGTTGCGGTCCGAATTTGGGGTCACGCCCTTGAACCATCCGTTTGAAGCCCCCCCGCTGATCGGCCACCATGATGACATCATACTTTTGGCGAAGTTTGCCGGCTTTGATCGCCTCATCGTTAATATAGTCGAATTCGATGCCGGCCTGCTGTAAGCTATAGCGCACCCATCCGTCGGGCTGCGTATAAGTCCAGGTGTGATAGAGGGCGACCCGGGGCAGATCCAGTTCATGCATGCTCACGGCCGGCATATTCCGGTAGGCAAAAACATCGACCATGGCCTTTTTGGCGGCTTCGGTAAGCAACGGCTCCAACCCACGATCATTACGGATGATCATCGAACCGGCCGGAAAATCCTTGCCGTCAACGGTAAAGGCCGTATCGGCGGCATAGGCCGGATATCCCTTGATGGCATAGCGCAAACCGATCAGGGAATTCGAGCCATCGTGTGGAATAACGAATACCCGGCCGCTTTCCTTTTTGGCTTCCAGGACCACGTCTCCGGACAACTGTTCCAAAGCAGTTGCCTTGAATATAGCTTTATCTTTAATGGGATGCGTATCAACCCGATATACCTTTCCCAGTGTCCAGGAAACATCATCGTAAGGGCGATACTTGGCCTCCTTTGGGAAAATAATATCAGACAATAAGGTGCGGGCAAAGTTGGCGTAAGGTTGATCTAGCCGAACGACGAAATCTCCTTTTTGGATCGTGTCTTTTTCCAGATTGATATTATCCATGGCCCGATGCACTTCGATGCCGTGTCGTTGCAACTGATTGATCAGATAAGACGTGCGATCTTTTGCAGCCTGCCCGGCGGGGATGTACCAGCCGTATGGAGATTCATCCATGCCCTTGTGGTAAGAGTTAGCCCCTTTCTTCCAGAAATTGAACAGAAAAGTCTTTCCGTTACGGGCCAGTAGCGTCAAAGACGACAGTACGCCCGATTGCATGTAGTTCGTATTGTTCCGCAAGGACCACATCACCTTTTTATCGGGTGGGGTGGAGCGATACCAGTCGCGCTCGGTAATACGCGTCCCGGCAGCATCCCGGCCGTCAATCTCCCGTTCCATCGTTTTAGGCACACTGTTGCCGAAGGTTTCATAGAAGCGCCCCATGGAATTGTGGTTGTTGGTCATCCACATCAGATAGCCGGGGTTCCAGCCGGTATAAAACCCCCAGGTCCATACGCCGGGAAGTCCCTGCTTGCTCAGTTCGGCGATCTCCCAGTTGGCGGCCCATTGCCATTCGTGGACGGTGATGGGATCGATCATTTCATTATAGGGGCCGGTACCGGTAGAAACATACATCAAGGGCACCGATTCGTGCAGATCCAGCGCGTATTGCGGATGCCAGCGATAGAACATCTCATCGTAGGTCTGCGTCAACCGTAAGGTCATTTGCAGGCCATCCCGGTTGTTATCATGGTAAGCGTGCGAGCCCCAATAAGGCGGACTGCGATCCGGCATATATTCGATATCATCGTAATCTTTGAGAATACGGTAGTACCAATCGACCACCCGGTCGCGGCCATCGGGTTCCATTACCGGGATGATGGTCGTGATGACGTTATTGCGAATGTCTACAATATCCGGATGTTCCGATACAGCCAGCCGGTAAGCCAGTTCCATCAGCATTTCGGGCGGGCCGGTTTCGGTAGAGTGCAGACCACCATTGATGGTCATAATGGGTTTGGCTTTTCCACTGATCTCCGTAGCCAGTTTTTCATCGCAGGTACGAGGATCAGCCAATTGAGCGGTATAAGCCCGGTACTGATCCAGATTGGCCAGTGTTTCCTCATCGGCAATCAACAGCAGGATCATCCGCCGGCCTTCTTCCGACAGGCCCAGTTCTTCGATCTTTACTCTGGGTGAAGCTTTGGCCAGCGCTTCCAGATAACGGTATTCATCGGCGACACGGGTCAGGTGACCCTCCGCGCCGATAATGTGTCCCAGAAAATCCCGGGGCGAAGGCACCGTAGCGTGTTCCGGTATATAGCTGACCATAGGCGTACAATAACGCGCCTCCGTGGTATACTTTCTGATATCTGCGGTGGAAATTTCGTCTACCTTATCCCATTGGGCGGCAGCCTGCCAGGAGGCTTCCTGTTCGGGGCTGATGGAATCGATCTGGCTCCAGAGGATACTGGTGGAAAAGAGTAGCAGGAACAGTAAAGTTGGTCTTTTCATACTTTTGGTGGGTTAGGATTGAATGCTATAGGAAATGGGAAGATAGGGAATTTTTTTGGCAGGCAATGGGATGTAGTGCGTAAGTATATGACTGAGCTACCACGTAGCATCGGTCAGCTTGTCACAACCTGTTCTTTTAGAAGTATCTGGTAAGTACATGCCATTGTTGAAGGTGATTTTTAGATCTGCCAGCTAATTTGAACGCATGATATAATACCGAATTCTCAAAAACTTACTATTTTTAAAATGCTGAACCCAAGTTTATTATGGAAATGAAAATTGAACCCCTTGAAAGGAAAAGAGAAACCCTGGCTATCGAGGTTATTGATGTGCAATGGAGAATCTCGTTTCCTCATCTATTGAGACTCTTGATTCCAGGCGTTTTGTTACTTATATTTTTCTCCTTACCGCAATTTGATCGAACGCCTTTTATCGATACTTTCCAAGATCTGATACATCCGAGTGCAAGGTGGTTATTTCCGGACGGCCCCCATCTGCCAGAAAATTCTGAAAGATATCTTTCCATCGGTATTTTATATACTGTCTTGCTTGCCTATTTCTTCTATCAGCTTTACTTCACTTTCAGTAGCAATCGAAATTGCCAAAAGTCCGAAGAAGGTAACACCAAATATAAGCGCGAACTGAAGACGCAATGGTTTTACCTTGAAAAAGGCCTTTGGGCGAATATTATTTTCGGTCTTTTTCTCTTGCTCAGCCTGGATGAACTTATTCTCATCTATACCAGATTTGAATGTGAAGCTTTTTTCGAAAGCAATTGCTTTCTATGGCTAAGTCACAGTGCTTTTTTCGTCCGAACAATCGGAATTTCAATAGCCATCTATGCCTTTCTGAAGACTTTTTTCAACGATTTTTTACAAAGCATTTTGCTATTTTTAAAAAAGTTCCTCTCGTATTTTTATCCTAGCATCATTGCTATTACGGTCCTGGGCGTGGTCCTGGCCAATATGGATCAAATGGATTCACTGTTTATCGATCTGATCAACAGCCCGCTGAATTTTCTAGCCTTTTGTCTATTTCTATTCCCTGCTTCATTAATCATCATTTGGTTTGGACCTATTTACCTACAGTTTACAGACCATCAATTTGAGGAAAATCAAGAGGAAACCAGAAAAAGTTTTGCATTTCTTATCACTCCAAATGGACCGGATGGTGAAAGAAAGTCAAGATTAAATGCTTTTAAGTGGCTGTATTCCCATAAACGAAAGTTGGTACGGAGAGACTCCGAAAACAATAATGTACAGGAAAACAAAAATGAAAATAAAGATTTAAAAGAGGCTCCTACGATTCCTAAAGACACCTTGTCATTTCACTTATGTGGCATGGCTTTTGGAGCTACCTATATCATTACTCTAATCAATATTACAGGACGTATCTACTGGACGAATAGTGGTGTAGGTGCAACCTGGTTTACTTTGCTTTCAGTACTCTCCCCCATACTGGCCTTCCTTTATGTATGGTTCGCCTGGCGTCAATTATCATCTGGGGCAAGGCCCAAAAAGGAGCAAAAGAATAAATTGGGCATAGTGTTTACGAAGTTCTGGGCAAAACTCATCTCTAGCCCTTTTTGGTATATTTTTGGCAAACTGGAAGAATATGCAGCCTCCCGCTATTTCATTCGGCGCATGCATAAGGGTATGAAAAACATAACTAATGAGGATAAAGAACCCATAGCGGTAAAAAGTCGTTGGCCATTGCTGATCTTTATTATTGCTGTTTTGATCTGTGTCATATTGTTTTTAGTCAGTTTATCCCTTATCCTATTTCATTTCCAAACCGACAATCTCTATTCCTGGCGCCCTCCATTTGCTATTTTTCTCGCCTTTGTAGCAGTATCTCTTTTTGCTTTTCTTGGAATGGCCTTTTACCGGATTTTCTTTCAAAGATATCAATTTGAAGCCAAGGTGCCATCTCGTGGATTTATGGATGCCTTGGATTATGTAACAACAACCATTGTTTTGGCTTACATACCTATTCTGGCAGTTGTTGCTTTTGTTTTTTTTGTTATTGGATTATGTTGGACGCCCTTCCTGTACAGCGATTCCATTCATAATATTAATCCACTCAATATTTACCTTCTATTGATCAATGGTTTAATTGCGTTCGTGGTATTAATTGATCGCAGTCTATTGATTTGGCGTCATTTGGATTTGTTCAAACCTGAAAAAAGGGATACCGGTGTGCAAATATCGAAGACCGATGATCAAAAAGAGTTGTCTTCAAAAACAGCATACATTGCTCCAAAATACCAGATATGGGCTTTATTGGGCCTCGGCGTTTTGCTCTCCCAGTCTTTTTGTGGTAATAGCTATAATGAAATCCGTTATCATGAAAGGACATCCGCAGACCAACAATTCCAACAATTGTCTCTAGAAACCTATGTTGAGGGTTTTGTCAACAAATTGGATGACCTAAACAAATCCAGTAAAAAAGATTCCATCATCATTCTGATAGGCGCCGACGGAGGAGGCCTCAAAGCAGCATATTGGACCATGCTCAACCTATATAGGCTGGATACTATGGGCCTGTTTGATCATCATGTATTCATGTCGTCCGGTGCAAGTGGTGGAGCCATCGGTTTGGGAATGTATACCTATATGAAATCGCTGGGCATGGACACAAGTACTATAAGAACTAAGATCGACCTCATTGCGGAACATAATTTCTTAAGCGGTGACTTTACGGGGCTACTCACCCGTTTCCCCCTACGGGCATGGCCCGATAAGATCGGTCTTGCAGAAGCTCATCAGTTCGACGACCGAATGGACGCTATGGCTCAGGCTTATTTCAGACTTTGCAACCAAGGAGAAACCGATAATTTTGATTTTGAGAAACTACGTCAGGAACCTTTTTACAAACTTTGGGAAGGAAACCCCAATCTTCCATTGTATGTGCTAAACACTTCTAGATCTGAAGACGGCATGCGGGGGATTGTTCATCCCCTTCAAACTGATTTGACCCTGACTACCGGTGTAGTAGATCTAAGCAGTTTAATCACCCAATCTGGTAAAAAAAGAAAAGACACCCAATTTATTTCATTTCCAGAAGCACTCTTTCTAACCAACCGATTCCCAGTCTTTAGTCCTGCCGGTAAAATACAGGGCAGGGGTAGTTTTATTGATGCCGGCGCAGTGGAAAATTCAGGATTGGCTACGATCTATCAGTTTCTGGAAATCATGAAACACCGGGCGGAACAGAAAGATTCAACTAGAGAAAATGCATTTAAATGTTTCTTCAAATATAAAATTTATATCCTCAGCATCCGGAATGCCAAAAGTCGTTTTGTCCGGGATAATTTTTACTCTTATCTGAACGAGACCAATCGCAGCTTTCACGTTTCGGATCTGAATGCCAATATCAATGCCGCACTGAACTCAGGGCTTGTAGGAACTCCTTATTTTTGGGATGATCGGTTACTCAATAAAAACACTCAACCTGTAAGGCTTTACGATAATTTTTTACGGATTGACCTTCCTTTTGTACTTGATAAACACGATCCGCACCGCGTCTTCGGCGGACAGATCAGTGATCCAAAGGTTAATGATAAAGTGATAGAGATCAACCGAAAAATATATCGCCATGTCTCTGGTTCAGATGACAAATGCTCTCTGGTGATGCCACCACTCGGGCGATTACTTGCAGATCCGGTCCGCCAGTATATGAGAAAGATGGTTGATTACCCAGACAATGAAAAAGTATTTGAGTTTCTACAGCAGTAATCGATTTTAGTTAGATAAATACGCTAATTTCAAGAAACCTGCCGCATCGGGATACATAAATTCTTGCGGAATTTTTCTTATTTTCCCAACTTAGCGTATAACTATACTCCCCTTACCATCATGAAACATGCCGATGATCTGAACCAGGATGATGTATTCCTACAGAAACTGACCCAGATCGTCCTCGATAATCTCGAGAACGAGCAGTTCAGCGTGGAGCATCTATCCGATCAGATCGGTATGAGTCGTTCCCATCTGTTCAGAAAGATCAAGACGTTACGTGGGCAGTCAGTCAGCCAGTTCATCCGCCAGATCCGACTGGAAAGAGCCATGGAATTGCTGCAAAATAATGTAGCGACCAGTTCGGAGATCGCTTACCGGGTTGGGTTCAGCAGTCCCTCTTATTTCAATAAATGTTTCCATGACCATTATGGTTTTTCTCCGGGGGAAGTTCGCAAACAGGCTGCGGGAGGTGATTTTTTCAACATACCCGACGATGTCTCTTCGAAACAAACACAGCCCGAAAACACTACTACTGACGTTCCTTCAGATAAAGGAGGCTGGAAAAAATGGGTGCTTACAGCAGTCATTCTGCTGATCCTATTGATCGTGGGCTGGTACCTGCTGGCACCATCAACGGATCTATCCGATACGGCATCGATCGCCATTTTACCTCTGCGCTATCCGGTATCCGATCCTGAGCAGGAGTATTTGGCGGTAGGGTTACATGATGCCCTCATCGGTGCAGTTGGCCAAATATCCGCCCTTCGCGTTATTTCCCGTACTTCCACTCTCCGATATCGCGATGAACAGAAACTGTTGCCGGAGATCGCAACCGAGTTGGGCGTATCTACCATCCTGGAAGGTTCTGTGTTGGGAGCTGGAGACAGCGCACACATACAGCTACAATTGATCGATGTTTTTCCCCGGGAACGCCAGATCTGGTCAAAGGAATACCCGATTGACCTAAGACACATACTGGAACAGCAAAGTGACATGGTCCGAAATATTGCCCGGGAAATACACGTAAGGCTCACCCCCAGAGAACAAGATCAGCTGGCCAGGACACCTATGGTAGACCCGGAAGCTTATAAAGCATACATGAAAGGTAAATTCTACTGGGATAAGCTCACCGAAAAGGATCTGAACACGTCCATGAAATATTTTGAGCTGGCCCTGCGGATCGACTCTACTTATGCATTGGCCTATTCCGGGATCGCGCTGGTTTGGGTAGGTCGGATGCAACAGGGCTTAAGCTCTTACTTTGAAGGAGGGGCCCAGATGAAAATTGCCGAGCTAAAAACCAAAATGTTTGCTCTCGGGCAGGATCTGTCCGATGTCCACTTTCTACTCGGCGGGATAGCCTGCTGGGTGGAATACGACTATGAAAAAGCCGAAAAGGAATTGCGCCATGCGATCGACCTGAACCCAAACGCTTCAACGGCACGTGCTTACTTATCACATGTATTAAACATCCGGCACAAACCCGAAGAAGCAATGGAACAAATTGATAAGGCGATCGACCTCGATCCTTTCAATCCACTCTTCCGGGCCTTATACGGGATGGACCTGCTGTACGCCCGGCAATTTGACAAAGCCATCAATATTTTGACCAAAACACTGGAAAAGGCCCCTACTGACCCGGTTGCCCTGTCCACGCTGCGTACCGCTTACCATATGACCGGGCAATACGACGAGGCCCTCGAGATATGGAAAACCTCCTATGCTGCCAGAGAGGATCAGGAAGCCGTTGCGGTCTTAATGCGGGGTGCTCAACAGGGCGGATACCAGGAAGCACTGAAGCAACTGGCGGAATTGCTGATCCATCGTTCTGAAACTACCTACGTTACCCCCTGGCAGATCGGCACCCTCTACACCCGGGCGGGTATGAAAGAAGAAGCACTCGAATGGCTGGAAAAAGCCTACGAGGCCCACGATAACAATATGCCTTATATCGGGGTTGATCCCATTTTTGATATCTTTCACAGCGATCCCCGCTTCCAGGATCTGCTGAAGCACATGAACCTTCCGCTCCGGCCACATCCTTTAGCCAAAGGTTAGCTAAGCAGCCCAAGTTTTACAACATAATTGCACGTTTGCAACATAATTTTCGGAAAATTTCAAATTTCCCGCATCATAATTGCTTAGTCTCATCTATCATTTCCCACCATCTTTGCACTATACGATTTAGAACTCAATTCATTAATTATCAATCTATTAAAAAACATACACCATGAAATCCGTTACTTCCATTCAACTGGCTGAACATCCCTATGCCGAACAGATCATCGACACCTTCAATGGTTTCACGATCGAAATATGTCTTCGTGATAGCAGCATGAATACTGCCTTCCATTTGCGTTATCGTTCCTATCTGGCCGTCGGGTCCATCACTGAGAATAAAGAAGAAATGCTCTATGATGAATATGACTTCTCCCCGAATGCCCGTATCCACCTGGTATGGCATGAAGGCAAAGCTGTGGCTACCATCCGAAGCTGTGTGTACTCAGATCATTACAACTGGGTTCCTACCGAAGGGATACGTTACTTTAGGGATACCGTAAACCAGGAATTGGGCCGGACAACCCGTATCCTGGAATCCAATCGTTTTGCCGTCGATCCGGACTTCCAGGGCAGACAATCCCTTTTTGCTCAATTTTTGCTCTTTCGCGCTCACGGACTCAATGCCGGCGCTCATGGGTGTAGCCACATTATTACTTCCGTTCGCAGCCATCATCGCGCCTTTTACCTGCGATTTCTGGGGATGGAGCCCGTTTCCGAACAAGCTGTTTACATACCCTGGGTAGACGCTGAAGTCTATCTGCTGGCCAATGAAACCGAAAGTTGTTTATCCGCCATCCTCAAAAGAGGTATGCCGGACTATGACCAGGATGATATAAGCCGTTACGCCCGCAAAGCTCAACTTCCCGTACGGCAACAAACCCTGGCTGCATAAGCCAAAACCAACCCCCAGTATACTCATTCATTATTTTTTTAGACAGGTACCTGTTCTTTTTTTCTCCACCTTTTAAAGATTAATGATCATGGAATTGACCGCTAACGTCAACTGGGCAAGCTATGCCCTCCAGTACGATATGCTTTTTCAATACAACCCTTTTTACCGCGAGTTGCACCGGGAAGTGATGGAACTGGTAAAAAACTGGGAGATCCCACACGGAAGCATACTGGCCGATATCGGTGCCGGCACCGGCAATTATTCCCTGTCCATGGCGGAATTATTTCCTCAGGCTACAGTACTGCACGTCGATAAAGATCCGGGGATGAATGCCGCCGCCCGCTCCAAGAGACCGGTTTCCCTAACCAATCACCACATCTATCAGGTGGGCGTTGATGAAATAGAGCTGGCATCGGACCATCTCAGCGGATTGATCAGTGTGCACGCACTGTACACCTTCCCCAAGCCTGAAAAAGTATTGCGGCAAATGTACGACTGGCTGCAACCGGGGGCTCCTGCCATTCTGGTCAATGCCGGCAGGATGGTCAATGTTCTGTCCTGGCAGGTGGCTATCGGCTGGCATCTGATCCGTAATCACGGTTTGCGCCGGGCCCTGGAGATCATGCAACTGGGCAAAGAGGTAAGCCGGCAAAATGCCTATATCCGGGACATGCAACGGCAGGGGATCTACTGGATGCACAGTCATCAGGAATTCTGTGAAGCCGTCAGCCGGGCCGGATTCAAGATCCAGTCAGCCCGTACCACCTTCCGCGGAATCAGTGATCTGGTCATTGCCGTGAAACCCACTACCCCAACCTCATAAAGATCTTTCTTCACTTTCAAATACATTCTAAACCTTAAAAAACATTTTATTATGGCACTTCAAGAAGTATCCTTACTGAAAACCTATGTCTCCGCCCCCTGGACCAACTGGAGCGGCAACCAAAGAGGAGGAGCACAATACATGAAGCCGAGAAATCCGGAAGAGATAGCGGCAGCCATACTGCAGGCCGAGCAGGACCATAAGCCACTGAAAGCGATCGGCTCCAGTTTTTCCGCTTCCGCTGCCGCCAAATCGGATGGGTATGTAGTAGATACCAGTGATCTAAAAAATATAGTGGCTATTGGATTACCCCGATTGGCGACTGCTTACCCCAAAGCCCGGAGGAATAATCTGGTACTGGTCGAAGCGGGGATCAAATTACACCAGCTGGCGGAACAACTATGGGCTAAAAACCGATCCTTACCCACGCTCGGTGGTTCCATCGGTCAAAGCCTGGCCGGAGTGATCATGACCAGCACTCATGGAGCAGATCTGAAACATTCATCCGTCGCCGGCATGGTCCGGGCCATCCATCTGGTGGGTACGAACGGACAACAATACTGGCTGGAAGATCCGAAACGCCCGGTCACTTCCAACTACAGTCTGAGCCGATACCTGCCCCGTTATTCCAGGAACCTCCGGATCATTCGGGAAACGGAAGCTTTTCAATCGGCGCTGGTATCCGTCGGCCGGTGCGGCATTGTGTATTCCTACATTATCGAAGTGGAAGATCACTTCAAACTGGATGAACGTCGAATAAAATCTTCCTGGAGAGCCGTGCGGGATCATTTGAAAACTGCGGCACACTCCGGAGATTGGTTACAATACATGCAAAAGGCTTTCGGTCAGCCCCCCAAAATGACCGGAGTAAATGCACAATTGCGGTCATTCGATATTGCCCTCAATCCGGAAGACAATGGCCCTGCCTGGATCAATGGTCGCTGGAAAACGCCAACCGATGCGTCGGGCAAACTTCCGGGTGACTATAATATGGGCAATGGTCCGGACTACGAACGAGACGGAAAGACGTTGGAAGCAGTGCAGGCGCTTGATCATCTCGGATTGGCCGATTTTCTCTCTCTGGCAAAAATCGGATATCATATCCAACTGGGAGATAAACCGGTGGAAAAACGCGGACGTAACTACCACATCACTTCCAGCTTCCCGCAACCGACCTACAAAAATTACCAGGATATGTACAATCATTTCTGGAAATCGAAAAAAGCGCGTTTCCTGGAAGTGTTCTTTAATGCCGAAGAAGATAACTACCTGGCCTATGTAGAGCGGCTCTTTGAACTTTACAGAAGAGGAAATGCCGGGACACAGGCCGGCTACATAGCGATCCGGTTCACCTCCCGATCCGAGGCTCCGCTCGCCATGCAACAGTGGAAACACACGGTAGCTATTGAAATCGTAATGTTGGAAGGTTTTTCGGGTACAGAGGTCGGTCTTGTTTTCGCCATTCAGGAAGCGGCAAACCTGGGCGCGATCTTCCACTGGGGTATGCTGCTGAATAAACAACCCAAAAAGATCGATCTGGAAACATGGAGAAGAGGAGCCCAAAGACTGGGCATCCGCAAAGGGGATGTGTTTAGTTCCTCATTCACCCGGGAGCACGGCCTGGAACCTTAAGCAGCGGCTATGATCCGTACTTAGTCCATTCGTGACAATTTTAATTATCGCCCCAGTAATAATCATGGACCATCTCCGACAATGAGATGGTCCTTTTTTTGAGCACACTTTCCAGTATTTCCCTGACGAACAAAGCTTCAACAGGGCCTTTACAACATAATTACAAGCCTTCACAGCATAGCTGATAGGTATCAGACAGGGAAAGTCCCTCTCTTTGCATCACAGGCGAAAGTCCATAATTGGAAATCAACTGGTAGGGGCAGAGATCCAATAAATTGACTACCTTTATTGCACAATATCTCCTCCCACCGATTTTTGACTTTCCGACTTATCGACTCACAGCTCTCCTGGTTTAACCCGAAAACCCAATAAATACTATGAAGAAAAGCACACTGCCTTTATTACTATTGCTTGGTTGTATCATCATCCTAAAAGGCCAACCTATGGATGATGAGTATTTCTACGGCTTCAAAGCCGGTGCCAATTACTACACCATTGACGGCATCCAGACGACCATTATTCCCGAAGTATTTTCCGTAAGCACCTATTCCACCGAGACCAGACCGCGCATTGGTTTTGTCGGCGGGCTTTACTTTTATCATCGGTTTCCGCGATCGCGTACGGCCGTTCAGCCGGAGATCCTCTTCGCCGAGCAGGGCGGTGACTTCAACTACACAGATATCAACGATCTGGACTACACCATTTCCTTCAAATACCAATACGTCAATCTTGGGGTGCTTTGTAAGGTGTATCCTTTCTCCGGTTTCCATTTTGCTGCCGGTCCGCAGGTGGGTTTTAACGTGGCTAATACCAATATCGATTATCATTCCAACATGCCGGACCTGGGGGTAGACCTACAGGTCCAACAACATCTGCGCGAAGTGTTGAAAGGAGAAACCGATATAAACGTCAACCTCGGTCTCGGTTATGATTTCGATTTTGGGCTGTGCATCGAAGCGCGCTACAGCCTGGGCGTGAAAGATGTGATCGAAACCCTCGCCAACGGCTACGGCTTTATTGAAAATACCAACACGACCAAAGGATATCAGGTGACGGTCGGCTGGATCATTCCTTTTGAACCTTATTAGTCGGCAGTGGCCAGTCGGCAGTAGTATTAGCCTGAGTGACATTCAGCTTACTAACCCAAACTTGCCGGGATCGAAGCTCCTTTCTTAGCTCAATCCGGACCAATACTTTTAATCTTAGTACAGACCAATGACTGCCGACTATTGACTATAGACTGCCGACTATCAACTATTAAACCCATAAACCATGAGCAAGTTATTCTCCCTCTTAGTATTCTGCTGTGGCATTTCCGCATGCCTTTCCGCTCAGGTTCCGGCTCCCGGTGGAGTGAAAGGTATCCGTCTCTGGCTGGTCAGCGAAACGAACGAAAGGAATGAGGTGATCTGGAAAGATCGTATAAGCAAACAGATTATCGCATTGCCCGGGTCGGCAGTCCCTGAGATTAATACTCCATCCATTAATTTCAATCCCTCTTATCTTTTTGGAACGACCGCTGGAGTTGCATTCACTCCCCCTGACCTGCAACTCAATCGAGCTACTATTTTCTCCCTTTACCAAAATCGGGATACCATCACCGAAAAGAGCATTTGGAGCTTCGATCGAAACGGTCATACCGCTGAGCTGCTGACCACTCACCGGCTGGCTGATCTGGAACGCATTGAATACATCAATTTTTCCGATCCCAACAGTCTGGCTCCACGGATCAACACCTTCCTGCAAAATCAGGAAACACCCGCATCCGGGCCACTTAGCATCCGCTTCGGCCATACTCCACCGGATTATCAATTACCCATCAGTGCTTACAGTGGCCTTTTTCCGGAGTTTATCGCCTACGATCGCGTTCTGGATCCGGAAGAACGGCAACGGGTAGAATCCTATCTGGCTATTAAATACGGTATCATGCTGGATCCTAGCCTGGGAGCCAATTACCTGAACAGCCAGGGAACAACTGTATTTTCACCCGAGGAGTCAGGCTCATTCATCCACCGCATTACGGGCATCGGGCGGGACGACCAATCAGGTCTGTACCAAAAACAATCTACCAGTAGTTATGATCCGGGCCTGCTGACCATCAGTCTAGGTACTCAGGCCACCGACAACTCATCGAATGCCCATACCTTACCCGACGAAAATTTTCTCGTTTGGGCTGATAACGATAAGCCCCTGGACCGGGCAGACAAACCACCACTCAATCCGGTGAGTCTGGAACGACAGTGGCTGGTGGAAGCTACCGGCCAGTGGGACAAACTGGATACCGAGATACAATTGAATACCCGGCAACTCCGCGAGCCGGCCACCATTGGAGAAACCTACTGGCTCCTGGTCGATCGCAGTGGTCAGGGAGACTTTTCCGGAAAAAACGCCCTCGATATTTACCCACTAAGTCAACTCCTCCCTGAGGGGCAGGCGGTCTTTCAATCCATCCACTGGGATACCGACGGTTCCGGCCGGGACGTCTTTAGCCTGGCCACCGGACCGGAATTAATAGCCAGAGCCCGGCTCGAATCGCCACTTTGTCAACCGGAAAGACCCGGTAGTCTTCGAATTTCTGCACTAGGCGGACGTGCACCCTATACCTACGAGCTCCGTAGCAACAGTCAACTACTCAGCCACTGGACGCGTACAGACCAAAGCGAAATAGCCGTCAACGACCTAAGTGCCGGTGAATATGAGCTGATCATCACTGATGCCGACCGGCGCGAATTCCGGGAGACTTTCTTTTTCCAAAGCGCGGATGCCCCACAGATCGACCTGGCGTCCCATTATCATTTGAATACAGACGGTACACTTTATTTGGATGCGGCTAATTCCGCTTCGCCAAATGCCGATTATCGTTGGAAAATTCCGGATGGAAATGTAAGAAATGGTTCTGCTCTACAAATTACTCAGGCTGGGACCTATGAACTGGAAGTGAGCGACCAGGGTTGCCTGGCCAAAAAACAGATCATCATTGAAGCGCCGCCTATGGGAAATTTCCGGAAAGTGGAGTTGTTCCCTAACCCAACTTCTACAGGAAATTTTGAACTGAGGGTCCATATGGAGCAACCAGCAGCACTGAAGATCCGCATCTTTGACGTGGCCGGCCGACCGATCCTGCAGCAACAACTCATTGGCGACAGTTATCATCATACCAGCGGCCGACTGCAGGTGAAAGGGACCTATCTGATCCAGTTGCAATCCGGTACCGATCAATTCTCATTACCCCTTATCGTCCAATAGAAAACGACATGCAAACACTACGCACCGCCTTATATTCCCTGCTGTTGTTGAGCCTGTTTGTTCAACCGGCTGAAGAACATCATCCGAAAACGATACTATCGGCTGTAACTCCTGAATTGCATACAGCCGGGCAGCAAAGCACCGATCACCGAATGCAAACGCCCCGGCAACTGACCAGTGAATGGATGCACCCGCTCAGCAATCGCTTTGCCCAGCCGGAACCTCCGGCTACCGATCTTCCGGTCTTACTCCCGGAGACACCGTCGACGCACGCTTATACGCCTAATAGCATCCAGGACCTGCAGGCCGCTAATCCGGCTACCGAAATAGTGCTGATCCAGGCGCCGGAGCCTTCCAATCAGGGCTCGGCCGATCTGAATTTTGCCCTGAAACTCCCTCCGGGGCGACAGGGTATGCAACCCGATCTGAGTATTGATTATTCCAGCGGCAGCGGCAATGGCTGGCTGGGATTGGACTGGTCGATCTATCAGCCCGCTATCGATATCGATACCCGCTGGGGAGTACCGCGTTTCAGTCCTACCCAGGAAACCGAAACTTACCTCCTGGAAGGCGAACAACTGAGCCCTCTGGCTCACCGGGCTGTTCCACAGAACCGGGAAGTCGACAAACAATTCCATCCCCGCGTGGAAGGCGATTTTGCACAGATCATCCGCCACGGCGACCACCCCAATAATTACTGGTGGTCCGTCACTTATACCGATGGAACGGTGGGATATTACGGTGGCCGGCCGGACAGCAGTACACCGCTGGATGAAACCGTACTACGCGATCCGAATGGCAACATCGCCCGCTGGGCCCTGACGGAAGTGCGCGATCCCAACGGCAATTTTATGCGCTATTACTGGCAAACGGCAGAAGACTCCGGCCTGGCAGCGAGTAGTGAGATGGGAAAACAACTCTATCTCGAGCACATTACCTATACCGGCTTTGATGCCGAAGAAGGACCGTTCAGCATTTATTTCCTGCGCGACCGACAGTTGAATGAAGACCTTCGGGTGGATAAATCTATCGATGCCCGCCTGGGTTTCAAAATGGTCACGGCTGATCTGCTACGGCGCATCGAAGTACGAATGAACGGCGACATCCTTCACACTTATGAACTAAAGTATGGGTTGGGCGCTTTCAATAAAACACTGTTACAAAATATAGCAGAGTATGATCGCGAGGGCGAGCTGTTTTACGAACACCAGTTCAACTACTACGATGATGTCCGACAGAGCGGTAGTTATCGACCATTCGGTACTGCACAAAACTGGACCGTACCCGATGACCGGATCGGTGTGAATTTCATCAATCCCCTACCCTTTTTTCCGGGCGATGCTTCCCTATTGGGAGGTTCTGCCTCCACCAGCATCAATGGCGGCTCGGCGGCTACGGTAGGTCCATTAGGCAGTCTTGCCAGTAAAGACTATACCGTGGGCGGTAATTTTTCCATCGGCAAATCCGACGCCAATGGCCTGATCGCCCTGGTGGACATCGATGGGGACGGCCTTCCCGATAAGGTATTTCAGGAAAAAGATCAGCTGTATTACCGGTCTAACCTGGGAGCCAGCCAATCTTTTGGTGATAAATATGCCATCAGCGGAATTAAGGAGTTCAGCGTCAGCAAAACGAATTTTCATTCTTTCGGCTTTGAAGCCAACGTAACGCCCGTTTTTGTCGGTTACGAAAACACGAGCGAACGCACCACGACCGAAGTCTACTTTTCGGATTTCAACGGCGATGATCTCATCGATATTGCGGCTCGTGGCCGGGTCTATTTCAACCACCTGGATGAGAATGGTCATCCGGCTTTCACCACCAACAGCGGCGACACCCCCAGCCCGATCGGAGCCGGTGCGCCCCTGGATAATACCCTGATCGAAGTGGACCCCAACGAGCAGGAAATGCTGATCGATCAAAACCCACTGCACGATGTGGTGCGCTCCTGGGAAGCACCCTGCGACGGAGTGGTTTCGGTAGAAGGCACTATTAATCTGATCCAGGACAACAGTCAGGAAGCGGCCGACTACGGTCGGCAGGACGGCGTACGGGTGGCTATCCAGCACCGGGGAAATGAACTTTGGGCCACCACTATTGCCGGCGATGACTTCACTACCAAAACACCGGTCGGAATAGGCAATATTGCCGTGCAGCGGGGCGACCGCATCTACTTCCGTGTTCAGTCCGTATTTGACGGAGCCTACGATCAAGTACTGTGGGATCCGGTGATCACTTACCGCAACCAACCTCTGGTGAAGAATGATCCCAATGAAAAACCGGATTTTCAGTATCGGGCCTCTGAGGATTTCCTGTTAGCATCCTGCCAGTCCACCGCCGTACCTATGTCAGGTACCATCCGCATTCTGGGCGATTTTAAGAAACCCGTCACCTCGGATGATCTCGTGGTAGAGATCCTACGCATGCGTGGGGGGCAATCCTTTGTACTGAGAGCCGATTCATTCCCCTGGGACAGCATCGTCAATCTGCCCCTGGAGTTGGAGGATATTGCCATTCAACAGGGCGATGAAGTGCTGTTTCGCGTAAGCGCCACCACCAATATCGACTGGACAGCCATCCAGTGGATGCCGCGCATGTATTACACAGCAGCAACGGACGGCTCTTTGGTCTTCGATCCGGACGGTAAGCCACTGGTCGATTTTTGTCCGGCTGTAGATTACCAGATGTTCACCCAGACCTGGAACAAAAGTCCGGTCTGGATCGCACCGGACAGCAGTACGTATCAATTGCGGCTTCCTACCGGGCTGAACAATTTCGGTGTACTGAATAGTGGTTCCGTCACCCTAAGCGCCAAAGGTCCACAGCGACTCTACACTAAAACTACTTTGCAGGTGCTCAACGGTATATTGCTGACTGCTGATCCGATTGAACTTGAAGCGGCAGCCGGTGATTCCCTCTACTTTGAATACCACATTACCGGCAGTGAGCTGGGGCGTAGCTGGCAAAATAAGAACCAGGGGAGGGAGGTAAAACTCGTGGAAATCGGACAAACCGATACCTTACAACTGGAAACCGGCCTTTACGCCACCCGGGCCGAAACGGAACTGATCTTCGGTCCGCAGTATCGCGGCTGGGGGCAATTCATCTACAACGGCAACCGTGACCGGGCCCTGTTTCCCATCATCGAAGGCGATCTCCAGCTACCCGAGATCACTATCGACACTTCCGAACTGGATAATATCGATGATCCAAACGACCTGGGCGATGTGGGCGATCCTACCAAAGCCAAATTTGTGGTGATGTATTCCGACCCAAAAACATCTTCCTGGCGCGGCTACGACGACCTTACCTATTTGATGAGTGACCGGGTGAGCAGTTCCCGTATGGGGGTCGACGACATTTCCCTGCTGCCGCCTCCCGATAATGGCGGCACCGGTGCCAGTGCCCCCAACCTGCTGTCCAAAGCCAATATCCACGCCGTAGCCGGAGGTTTATCGGCCGGGCCGGGCAGTCTGGGCGCCAGTCAGGCCTGGAACGAGACCTGTAACCTGCTGGATGTGGAAGATTTCAACGGCGACCGGTATCCGGATGTGATCACCCCGACCAAAATACAATACAGCAATGCCACAGGAGGATTGAGTACGTTCTCTATCAATCACACGCTGGGCGCCCACATTGCCAAAAGTGAAGCTACCGGCGTGACCCTGGGTGGTGCTTTTGTCAACTCCAGCCCCAGCAACGCCGGTGCATCAGCCGGAAAAGGTTCTCGTAAGCGCAGCTCCCGGACCAAGGCCAAGGTGAACAATTCCGGTAAAAAATCCCAATCGGCTACCCGCTCCGCAGAATCATCCGCCGGACTGAGCGGCAGCTTTACCGATGATAACGACTGGACCGAACATTCCTGGCTCGACATGAACGGGGATGGCCTGCCGGACAAGCTATACCGCAACGGCAATGTCGCACTCAACTACGGCTACCGCTTCGGACCGGCCGAACCCTGGGGCTTTAGTGAGATCCGGGCTGGAAAGAGTACCGACTATGGGGCCGGTATCGGCATCAACATCAGCAACAACAGTATTGCCGGTGGTGTAGCCATGTCCCGCACCGACAATTATTCTACCTACGGCTTTCAGGATGTGAATGGTGACGGACTACTCGACAAACTTCGGTACGCCGATCCGGATCTTTACGTCAGTCTGAATACCGGAGTGGGATTTGCCGGAGAAATCCTCTGGCCCGGCGCGGAAACCCTGGATCAGGGCGACGCCACTGCGGAGTCGGCTAATGCTGCTTTTACCGTGTGTATCCCCATTTTTTTCGTGCGTTTTTGTATCAATCCCAGCGGTTCAGTCGGTCAGGGTGTTAGCCGGGTGATTACGCAAATGGAAGACATCGACGGCGATGGTTATCCCGACCATATGCGTTCGGATAAAGACGGCAAACTAAGTGTAAAGCGATCTACTATCGGTCGCACCAACTTATTGAAGGAGGTGAAACGCCCCCTTGGCGGATCGTTCTCCGTGGATTATGCCCTGGCCGGTAACACCTACGGACTGCCTTACGGCCAATGGGTAATGAGCCGGGTGGAGATCAACGACGGCCTTCCGGGGGACGGTGCGGATGTGATCGCGCTTGGCTACGAATATGCCGATGGCAAGTATGACCGGCACGAGCGCGAGTTTTACGGCTTCGGTTCCGTTAAAGAACAGCAACTCGATAGTGAAAACAATGATAGCCTTTACCGCAGCAAAGTATGGGAATACGATGTATCCAACTATTACCGGAAGGGGCTGTTGTTGGGCGAATATATGACTGATGCCGAAGGCCGGAAATATACTGAAACCCGCCACACTTATGTACTGAAACAACCGGCAACCGGCAATGACCTCCCCGTTTCATTTGGTCAAAGCGAGGACGGCAGTGCCTTTCCGGCCAGGGTTGAGACCCGTGAGTTATTTTACGAAGGATCCGATATCCCAGACCTCCAGACCCGGATGGCTTACAGCTACGACCGCTGGGGAAATATGATCTCCATGACGGATTTCGGAAATGGTGAGCCCGAAGATCAGCTTACTACCGATATCACCTACCACGAATTTACCGGCTCCTATCTAAAAAATGTACCGGCTTCCGTCAAAGTGTACGGCAATCAAAACCTGCTGCAGCATAAGGAAACCGTTGTCGACGATCAGGGAGATATTATGCAGATCCGTCGCTTCAATGATGACGGACAGGTAGCCGAGATCGATCTGGAATATGACGACTACGGCAACCTGACCCGCATGACCCGCCCCTCCAACCAAGAGGGAGAACGTATGTTCTACGCTTACACCTACGACGAAGAGGTGCATACTTATCTGTTAGAAACTGAAGATGCTTACGGCTACACCTCCAGCCGGGAGTACGATTACAGTAACGGCCAGCTTCTGGGTAGCATTGATATTACCGGCCAGCAAACCGTATATCGAACCGATACACGGGGACGCATCATTTCCGTTACCGGCCCGTATGAGCTGGCCGCTGGTAAGGAGTTCACCATGGCCTTTGAATACCATTCTGAAGCAGCAGTGCCCTATGCTAAAACCCGGCACTATGACCCGGAACACGATGACTATATCGAAACCTACCAGTTTATTGACGGATTGGAGCGAGTAGTACAAACAAAAAAAACGGTAGCCATCCATCAGGGACCAGGCCAGGATGACCGCGTACAACTTATGGTATCCGGTGCCGATGAATACGATGCGTTCGGCCGGGAAGTACTCAACTACTACCCCACGCTGGAAAATACCGCTCAGGGACCAACGCTGAATAATGCGATCGATGCCGTCGCACCCACTCGTACGCAATACGATGTACTCGACCGGCCAATAAGCATCCAGTTGCCCGACGGCGCTACCAATCATTTCAGTTATAGTATAGCCGTTGACAATCAGGGACAAAAAGCTTTTCTTTCCAGTCGTACCGATGCACTCAACCATATTCAGGATACCTACACCGATGTACGCGAACGCATACAGGCGCTGAGTGAAGAAGGCCCGGACGGGACTATCTGGACCAACTTTCGCTACGATGCATTATCCCGGCTAAGTGCCGCGATTGACGCAGAAGGTAATGAGACCGCTTATACCTACGACCGTCTGGGCCGACGTACCAGCATCCGTCAGCCCGACGGTGGCACCACCACCTTCACCTTTGACCCGGCCGATAATCTCATCGGCAAGGTGACCGAAAATATCCGGCAGCGCATCCCCAACGACGGTGCAGTGCGCTATGCTTATGAATTTGAAAGACTGGTACAGATCGACTATCCCAAAAACTACCAAAACCGGGTGCAACTACACTATGGTGCACCGGATGCTCCGCACAACCGGGCCGGGCGGGTTTGGCTACGGGAAGATGCCAGCGGAGGAGAAGAATACTTTTACGGTCCTCTGGGAGAGATCGTCAAAAGTATCCGTACCATGCTGATCAATGAGGCTAATGTAGCCACTTACGTTATGGAATCAGAATACGATACCTGGGGTCGCCTGCAACAGCTCATCTATCCGGATGGAGAAGTAGTAAATTATCACTACAACCGGGCCGGAAGAATACAGTCGGTAGATAGTGAAAAGTGGACCCGCCCTTACGCTATCGTCAACCAGATCGGATACGATAAATTTGAAGATAAAGTATACGTGGAATACGGCAATGGCAGCAGTACCAGCTACAGCTATGAGCCCGCCCGCAGGCGACTCAACCAGATGAAGCTGCAAAACCGGAACGGCATCATTGCCGACACTCGCTACACCTACGACGAAATGGATAATGTACTCCATTGTGAGCAGAACGGCATTTCCGGAACCGGCCATACGGATCTCGTATACGATGAAGTCTATCGCCTAAGCCGGGCTAACGGCAGCTGGCAGGGAGACGGTCCGGAAGAGAAGTATGAACTGTCACTAGGCTACGACAAGTTGCACAACATTGTGCGTAAAACCCGTACACAACGGCAGGATACTACCCTGGTAGATTCCGGCAGTTTTGACTGGGTCTATCAATATGAGAGTACTCAGCCACACGTTCCCTCCGGTATCGGCAGCAAATCCGTGCAGGCCGATGCCAACGGTAACCTGCTGGGCTTTCAGGATGAAGAAGGTAAGGATGGTTTCCGGCAACTACTCTGGGATGAAGAGAACCGCCTGATGGGCGTTTCTAATGACGGTTACATCAGCCATTACACCTACGACGCGCAAAGTGAACGCGCCATCCAGAGCCACGGCGGTCTGCGCAGCGTATTTACTGACGGTGCGCCGGCCGGGCTGATCAACCACCGCGACAATTACAAAGCCTATGTCAGTCCGTATCTGACGGCCGAAAAAGATCGTTTTACCAAGCACTACTACGTGGAGGGCGAACGAATACTAAGTAAGGTCGGTACCGGAAAATTCAATAACAAATTCTGGTTTGGTCGGGGCATTACGGCGGGAGCACTGAACTACCTTTCCCGCATTCACCAGTTGCAACAGACGGTGTGGAGCTACTACGGCCAATTAGGGGTACCTCCGGGGCCGCCCACGCTGCCCGGCTACTACGCTCAGCCGGAATATACGGGTAACTCACTCCCTACCGATACCACCGGCAACTACATCAATCCGCCACTGGGCTGGCCCACCAAACCGGCCGGACCACCCGACCCGGAAGGCCCTCCCGGACCACCAGTGTGGTTTGCCGAGAACGGACAGAATAACGACAACGTACAAGCCGGTTACGGCTTCGAGGGCAATGGTGTTTTCCAGGAAGTGGATCAGTTCTTCTACCACCATGATCAGTTGGGGAGCAGTACCTACGTTACCGACTATAACGGTGAAGTGCGACAGCATACCGAGTACTTCCCCTTTGGAGAAGTGTTCGTGCAGGAGGAACGCAGCACCGACGAAGCTCCCTATCTTTTCAATGGAAAGGAATTGGATAAAGCATCCGGGCTATATTACTATGGAGCCCGCTATTTCGATGCCCGTTTGTCCCTTTGGCAAAGCATAGATCCGTTGGCAGCAGCTTATCCGGCCTGGTCGCCGTATGCTTACGTACTGCAAAACCCATTCACCCTCAGTGATCCTGACGGACAGGCTCCCCATCAGTTGTTCCGCTCACCGGATGCCGCTGCCAAGGATTTCGGACGATTGTACAATCCTGTTTCTATCCGGAAAAACCGGGAACTGGCGGCCAGCATTTACGAAGTGAAACGAAACGGACGTTATTACTATGCTTATTCCAGGCCGGCCAAAGGCACCGTGGATGGTAGTGATCCTACACATGCACCCGCACCGGCCGGCACGCGTACCATCGGCGATATACACACGCACGGAGCGGAGCTGGCGAAATACGACAACAACAATTTCTCCGACACGGATATAGATGGTATTGCTGCCGACGGGCACATCGGCTTCGTTGTCACCCCGAAAGGATACCTCAAGCGCTACAATCCGTGGATGAAACGGATCACACTGGTGAGTACGGATATGCCGCACGATGAGCGGCACTACGGCCCGATGAACCCCACCAAGGCAGAGCGCCGGCGATTTGTTTTCCGGCCGAAGGTCCCGGAAACGCCGGGTCATTTGAAGCAAAAATATCGCCGCTTTCAGTTGAATGGTCAAACTAAGAAGAAAAAGCGGGGGAATAATTTGCGGGTGACATTTCGGTAAGGAAATAGGCGTTTTCTGAAAAGGGCCGAGGTACAATTCTATTTGCAATAAGCGCATTTCTAAATTGACTTTTGTTGTCTTACCAAAAAGACCGGCCAATCAGAAACAAATTACCATAAATGGGGTAGAACATAAAGAAAAAAAGAATGGACCCTCCACTGAAAATCCATCAGCTACCGGCTTGCCGGTGAAAAGCAGTTGAAAAGACATCAGCATCAGCGACTTTTCACTATCTTGCCTGATGGCATGATCCTCACCGATTTAAGCACCCAAACATACTAGCCAAAAACTTTTTGCAGGATGCAATATGCTTAAGCAGTTATTCAACCTGATCGACCGGGTTACCTATTTTGGAATAGAGCATGACGACACTTATCTGGAGCGATTCAGGAAACGAGTCCTCAACCGGGCATTCGTCATTATCGGGGGTGGGAGCTTACTCATCGTTGTCAACGCCATTATTACCGAAAGTAAGATCCATGTAGTTCAGCCGCTCGCCGTCGGGCTGATCGCTTTTGCTTCTCTTGCACTTACCTATTTTCACTACATCAAGCTTGCCCGCTTCATTCTCAGCGTTTTTCTGCCTACCATGTTTTTATATGAGATCATTCAATACGGCGGCGATCTCAAACTGGATTATACCATCAGTTTTTTCATTGTGTTGGTGCTGACCATGTACGACCGGGGATGGCCGCTGGTACTGAATATGCTCTACCTGATCTTCCTTCAGGGATTTAGTTACTACTATACCGCCAATTTCCCCAGCAAATATGCGGATTATGTAGATCCTTACGACAGTATCACGATCATGGCTTTTACCACCATCGGGTTATTCGTACTGATCTATAAATTCATCATTGCCACAGAGGACTTTCAGAAACAGCAGGAAGCCACCAACCAGGAATTACGTGAAAAGACCAGGGAACTTCAACAATCCAATGAATTCCTCGAAAACTACACCTACATTGCCTCTCACGACCTTAAGTCGCCACTACGCAGTATTACCAGTTTTTCGGACCTGATCCTGAAAAAGCTGAAGGATAAGGAGGATGAGAATATTAAAGACTATTTAAAATTCCTCAAAACCGAAGTGATCCAGATGAATGCCGTTGTTGAAGGGATCATCGAGAATGCCAAGGATAATCATTCCAACCTTAAATACGAAAATGTAGACACCC
>JAGQXH010000300.1 GCA_020436695.1 Lewinella sp.
TCTACCGCGGTGGCAGCGGCTTCGACAGCCTCCAACTCATCAATGGCCGGGCGATCGAAGTGTTTCACCTGAATGATTATCCGGCCAGTATCCCGAGCGAGGAGATCATGGACAAGGATCGCATTTATCCCGGGGACGGGGATGCGCCGATCAAAAAGGTGATCCAGTCTTTACAGGCAATGGGCGGTCCGAAGGTATTGTCCCTCGAATTGTTTAACCGCTCCTATTGGGAGCAGGATGCGATGAAGGTGGCCAAGACCGGCCTGAAGAAAATGAAAGAAGTGGTCAAGGAGGCGTTGAAGGAATAGAAAATATAATGGTCAAGTTCAGGGCGGAGAGTACCTGAGCTTGATCCTTTTCTGCAGCCCGCATTGATCCCTGCTTTTCCGGGTAATTTAAAATTGATGAAAAATACAATATGTTAAAGTTGTCGGCCAAGCGCCCTTTGTACCTGCATTCGTAGGAACATATTAGGCAACTTTTTAAAATCTATTCCCCATTTCCCCACAATTCCTTACCTTCGTTTCCGCTAAAACAATTTCACTATCTACTGACGCAAGTTGTTAGGCTTGTGGGTGGAATGGAGCCTCGATTCTAACTGATCTGCCCGAAGTAGAGTGTAGTATTTGGAGCGTAGTGGGATTGCTCTTTCATATATAAAGCAAAACCCATAGATCTCAGTAGTTCCTGGTCCCTCTACCGGCTTGCCGGCACCTGGTATATAGCAGGCGGCATTGGCTACATTTCTACTATCCGCCCATCCTGTCTGTCGCTTGCAATGCATAATCCCCCTCCGTATGATGATCAGGGCGACCTTCTCGTTTTTTTTCCTATGCTTCATCGGTAATGCACTTCTGGCTGCTGATTACTATTGGGTCGGCGGCTCCGGCAACTGGTCTGATATCAGTCACTGGGCCACCAGTTCCGGTGGTTCTACCAAACACAACAAGACGCCGACTTCTGCCGATAACGTATTTTTTGACGGCAATTCCTTCCCCGCAGCCGGGCAGACCGTGACGGTCAATACCGATATCATATTTTGCCGGAACATGGACTGGACCGGAGCTACCGGTAATCCGCAACTGGTGGCAACGGCTAACCGTACACTAAATGTATACGGCTCGCTCATTCTCACTGCCAATATGAGCTTTGACTTTGCCGGCGATATCCGTCTGCTGACGCAGGAAACCGGTCATGTGGTTAGTGGTTTTGGGCATGTGCTCGGACGTAGCCTCTTGTTTGAGGGGAATGGAGGCGAATGGACCCTACAAAGCGGTCTGGTGGTAGATAGTCTTATCAATCTGCGTAATGGTGCGCTCCTGTCGAACGATCAAAACATCAATACGGCTTATCTGAATATTGAGATCCGGGGCACCGGTACGCTGGATCTGGGCGGCTCGAAGGTGACTCTGTCCGGTGCAACACACACTATTCAGGGGAAAACCATCCGTACACTGTTTCTGGATAAGACGAATTTAACGGTTGTGGCCATGGATGCGGAAATAGAAATGACTTCCGATGTAGCCAGTGCCGCCTTCAACGGAGCCGGAGCCGTATCAATGGGCAATCTGGTCTTTAGTGCCAACAGCGGGAAATCTGGCCTGATCATCCCACCCGCAGTAAACGTGCAATTCAGAAGGGTAACATTTGATAATTCGGCAGCTGTTACCGGAGCCTTCTCTGCCGAGCGACTGGCGCTGGCCGCAGGTAAAGCCTATACTTTTGAGGGAGGGATCGTTTATAATATTGAGCGACTGGATGCTCCCGGACAATGCGAAGCACCTATCCAGATATTCGGTTCTATTTCCGGTAATCCGGCCACTTTTAACTCCAGTGCAGGGCCCATTCAGGTAACCTATGCATCTATAAAAGACATCCAGGCCACAGGCGGGGCCAATTTCACCGCCGATAACAGTGCCGGGCTCGGCAATACGGATGGCTGGACGATCAATACGTCGGCCCAGCAGAAACTCTACTGGGTAGGTGGAACCGGTAACTGGGACGATCCCAACCACTGGTCATTCACCAGTGGAGGACCGGGCGGGGCTTGTGTGCCCACAGGAGCCGACAATGTATTTTTTGACGGCAATTCCTTTGTCGGTGCTGCAAATATAGTGACTATCAATGTTGAGAACGCCCTTTGCAAAAATATGGACTGGACGGGATCCGATGGTCGGCCGGTCTTTACCGGACCAATTGAAAATAACCTGAGGATATATGGTTCACTGAAGATGATCGCCAACATGGATCTGACTTTCGAAGGTGATGTTTATTTCGAATCCTCATCTACCGGCAACACTATCCGGACGGGTAACCATCAGTTCTTACACAATGTTTATTTCAATGGGAACAACGGCGCCTGGAGTTTGAGTGATACGCTGAATGTGACCAGTTACATCGAATTGATCAGTGGATTCCTCACAACCAATAATCAAACGGTGATCTGCGAGCGTTTCCTGTCTCAGAGTTTCTTTTCCCGTCAGTTGCTGTTGGGCACTTCACACATTATTCTCCGTCAATTCGATCTGACGGTAGGTGGCGTGCGCACCTGTCAGTTTTGGCTACAATCGGAAAATCTGATCTTTGATGCCGGTTCTTCCTGGATCGAGTTTGCCCAATACGGACAATTACGAACGGATGGGGGAGGAGCGATCAATTATTATGAGGTCAGTTTTGCCTGGTTTAGTTCTGTTCGGAATGAACCCTCTGCAACGGTTTACATACACGACCTGACCTTTATGTCGGAAGGGCAGCTTTTCGATGGGTTTTCGATGGGCACGCTCAACCTGACCCCCAATTTCGAATACCAGTTTGAGAACGAAAGAACCTTTACGATCAACAACCTCAATGCTCCAGGTACCTGCGATGCGTTGATCTATATTCATTCGATAGAAGATGATCAGGCTGCTTTTATCGACGGCCCCAATAACCTGAGTGGGGATTATCTCATTTTGCAGGACCTGCACAATACAAGCGGCCGCACTTTTTCAGCAACCAACTCCGTTGATGCCGGCAATAATCAAAACTGGCAGATCGATGAGCGCACCCCCCGCACACTGTACTGGGTAGGTGGTACCGGCTTCTGGTCGGATAAAGAACACTGGTCACTTTCATCAGGTGGTCCGGGCGGTGAATGCATCCCCACGCCTGTTGACGACGTCATCTTTGATGAGAATTCTTTCAACCAAGGAAATCAGCAGGTAGGGGATGAATATCCTTATCACTACTGCCATAATATTACCTGGCAGAATATCACCCGTAATCCCGGCTTCGTACTGCCTGAGTTGTTGGTATTCGGTTCGCTGGAATTCATCGACGACATGATGGTGAGTATTTCCAATACCCGCTTTTGCGGCGATGAAAGCGGGCATACTATCAATACCCGCGGCCATTTCCTTAATTATACCCATTTTCAGGGAGCCGGCGACTGGACGCTGCTGGATGCTTTTAACGGGCACTGGGTAGGTATGAACCACGGCGGCTGGAACACCAATGGGTTTTCGGTGGATCTGCAATACTTTTACAGCTGGGGAGAGGTCAACCCAAAGAATTTACAATTGGGCGATTCATATCTTCTGATCCACGGAGAAAAACCTTCCGATGCCTGGTCGGCATCCGGCAACATTTCGGTAGATGCCGGAAATTCCACCATAGAATTGACTAGTAATACGGCCACTTTTTTTAACCGAAAAGTAAATGGTGGCGTATTGGATTACAACCGGGTATTATTTACCGCCAAGGATGGAAAGTCCACGGTAGAGGCGAACGACCCGACCAGTCTGACCTTTGACTTTTTACAGTTCGATAACAATGGTACCGTATTCGGAAGCCACACTTACGATACGCTGATCTTTGCTCCGGGCAAGGCTTATCAGTTGCAGGCCAACGGTACACAGACTATCGTGGAGCACTGGCAGATCATTGGTAACAATTGCGTGCCCATTCAGTTATCTTCTACCCAGCCCGGGGTAAAGTCGACGGCCTTTATGGCCAGTGGTCAGGTCAATGGCGACTTTATTCAGATGCAGGACCAGGCAGCTACCGGCGGAGCCACTTTCTACGCCGGTGTACACAGTACGGATGTCGGCTTCAGTAATACCGGCTGGATCTTTGAGCAGGCCGATGATTTTGTGGATGTCGGCTTTTTGGGTGAGGATGTCATCTTATGCAATTACAATTCCGTGGTCCTGGACGCCGATAATAAAAGTGCCAATGAGACCTATCTCTGGCAGGACGGAAGTACCGGGCCGGAGTTTACTGCCAGCGATGCGGGTGTTTACTGGGCGGAGGTGAGTTTTGCCAATAACTGTACCATCCGGGATTCGATCCAGGTGATCCCTCCGGATGCCTTCATTATTGACATTGGCAACGATACCACACTTTGCACCGGTAATGATCTCTTACTGGATGCCACTTTCAATGCGCTGGGCATCCGTTACAGCTGGCAGGACGATTCTAAAGAGCCCACCTATTTAGTGAATGCTCCCGGACAGTATAAAGTTGCCCTGACCCTGGGTGGTTGTACGATCCAGGATTCGCTGGAGGTAGCCTATTTTGATCCTCCCGAACTGAATGTAGCACCGGATCAAACGCTTTGTTTTGCCACTACCCTCGACCTTGATGCCACCATTGCCGATGCCGTAGCCTACACCTGGCAGGATGGCACTACCGGACCGGTGTTTACCGTGTCGGGACCAGGGGATTACTGGGTGGATGTGGATTTTGCCCACTGTATCCAACGAGATAGCGTAAGTATCGGCTATTATGAGGAGATTGTTGTGGATCTGGGGGCAGATACTACACTTTGCGAAAAGGAAAGTTTTATACTGGACGCTACGCAGACCGGCGCCACTTATCTCTGGCAGGACGGCAGTACGGCCGGTATCAAGACGGTCTCCACGGCCGGTACATACTGGGTAGACGTGATCATCAGCGGTTGTGCTCAACGCGACAGTCTGAATGCCACCTTTACCCCTTTGCCCGTATTCGATCTGGGAGAGGATCTGTTGCAACCTTGTGAAGGCGAAATGCCTGTATTATCAGCTAATCTGGCCGGAGCTACCTATGCCTGGCAGGATGGTTCCACGCTGTCCAGTTTTGAGGTTAGTGATGACGGCATTTACTGGTTGGATGCTACCGTTGACGGATGCACCGACCGCGACAGTGTAACGGTGGCTTATGTGCTGTTACCAAAAATGGTATTGGGCGAAGATCAGATCCTCTGTGATGGAGAAGAATTGCGTTATGACGTAACCTTCCCCGGCGCCACCTATAGCTGGCAGGACGGTTCCAGCAGCCCGGTTTATACGATAAGGACTACTGGTACCTATTCGGTAGATGTATCTATCGGGCAGTGTGCCGAGCGCGATGAAGTGAGCATTGCCTTTAACCCTACGCCGGTATTCAGTTTGCGCAGTGATACCATCCTTTGCCAGGGAGAGCGTGTTGCACTGAGCGTTAATACACTGGCAGACGAGATCCTCTGGTCAGATGGATCTACCACCGCCGGGCTGACCGCAACCTATCCGGGCGGTCTATATTGGGCGGAAGCCAGACTGGATAACTGTGCTTTTAGAGATTCTGCCTTTATCGATTTCCAGGAACCGCCAAGCCTGGACCTCGGACCGGATACCCTGATCTGTGAGGATTTCAGTGTTACGCTCTCCGCCGGTATTGCAGCCGATAGTTACCTGTGGCAGGATGGCTCTACGGAAAGCAGTATCCAGACTTCAGGTACGGGCCTTTACGCCCTTGAAGTAACCGACGGACCCTGTGTGGTGCTGGATTCGGTGTTCATCGGTACGCGTCCCTGTGTTTATTTCGATGTCTTTGTCCCGAATGCTTTTTCGCCCAACGGAGACGGTATCAATGATGAACTTCGTCCCATGTTACCACTTGGGGTACAGATCACCGATTATACCTTCAAGGTATACGATCGCTGGGGTACCGAGGTGTTTAAGACCACAAGCCTAGATGACGGTTGGGACGGCCATTTTCAGTCGTTGCCTATGGCGATGGGGGTCTATGTATATTTCGTCCAGTTTGAATACATGGACGACCGGGGCGGTGGGTCGGATCTGTTGACGGGGGATGTTATGCTTATGAAATAAGCCCTGTGAGTGGTACCCGATTCCGACACTTACCGGGCCAACCTGTACACTTACGAGGTATTTCCTGTACACGACGGTGAGCTTATTTCGATGAATGCCTTCAGCCTCTATTTTTGGGACATCCATAGACCCAAAACACAGACTGAAAATGAAAGCTCCAGCCTCTTCTACAGCTTACACTCGTGCACGTACCTCGTTAAAAAAGATCACGAAACAATTATCCGCCGGTAGAGCCGCTCTATCTGATCAGCGAAAGCTTCGGATACTATCGATCGACGGCGGAGGAATGCGGGCGGTACTGCCGGCCGTTTTCCTGGCCAAACTGGAAGAAAGACTGCAAATGCATAGCGGCAATCCGCAGGCCAGGATCGTCGAGTACTTTGATCTCCTTTGCGGGACCAGTGCCGGAGGGATACTGACCAGCCTGTATCTGGCGCCGGATCAGCAACATCCGGCCAGCCCCCGTTATAGTGCGAGGCAGGTGCTACAGTTGTATCTAAAGGGAGGTTGTGAAAGTTTTACGGCCGATAATCCAGATCCGGCCGCCAGAAGACGGGAAAAATACAACACCCAATCATTTGAAACCCGCCTCAAAGATGTCTTGGGTACCGGGCTTCAGCTGGGGCAATTCATCCGGCCGGCCCTCATTACGGCTTTTGATCTGGAATCAGAGCAGCCCCAATTCTTTAAAAGCTGGCAGCATGTTCATCTCCGGACCTGGCAGGTAGCCAGGGCTACCAGTGCAGCGCCCGGCCTGTTCAAACCGGCGCAATACCCTGAATTGCTGGATGGCCGGCCATTGATCGACGGAAGTATTTTTGCCGGTAATCCGGCCATGTGCGCCTATACACTGGCCAGTTCCATACCCTTCTCCAAAATGGACGATTTTTCCTATAATACTGATTTCCCCTCTGCGGATAATATGTTGCTCCTCTCTATCGGAACCGGAAAAACAACGGATACCACCGAAGAAAAAGCCCAGGTAGGGATAAGGCAAATGATGAAAAATCTGATGACCTCCGGTATCCAGTTAGTAGATCATCAGTTGCGACAATTGTTCTCGCAGCGTAAAGGCGGGACCTACCTGCGCTTTAATCCATTGCTACCTCTGACAGAAGCAGCGATCGATAACGCCGGTGCTGCCTATTTAAACGTCTTGATCCGTACCGCTACGGCCTATTTTGAGCAGCAGGAAGCACAAATGGATCAACTGATCAGGCGGTTGTTGGATAGCTAACGATCGCTATCCATTATTCATTCACCTGATTCCATTCCTCCAACTGTTGCAGAAATGCATCCTTCCGCCGGCGGGAAACACTGATGGCCTTTTTATTGCTCATCACCACAAATCCACCTTCATTGCGAATGAATTCACTAATGTGATACAAATTGATCAGATAGGAATGGTGCACCCGGCAAAAACCGGAGGATTCGAGCTGTTCCTCCAGCCAGCCCAACGTTTTGGTCAGCTTGATAGATTGATTATTATCCAGATAGACGATCGCAACATTGTCTTCAGCCTGCGCATAGATCATCTGATTGAGCTCAAAAAACTGTATGCCCGTGGAGATGGGGAAACCGAATTTTTTGGGAGGCAGGACCGTGGACGGAGAGGGGACAGGGGGAGCATTACGGCTCAGTTTCATTCGCGCCTTGGCAATAGCTTCCTGCAGTTCGTCAATCATGATCGGTTTGACCAAATAATCCAGCGCATTATTCTTAATGGCTTCAATGGCGTATTCATCGTAGCTGGTGGTAAAGATCACTTCGTAAGAAGGATGTCGAATGGCTTTCAGTACATCAAATCCGGTCATGTCACCCAACTGGATATCCAGCAAAAGCAGGTCCGGTAAATGCCGAAGAATGGCTTTAATGCCTTCCGCACCGCTGCTGCATTCGGCAACGATCTCCACTTCAGGGCAGTTATTCTGCAATTTAAAACGAAGGTTGTCCATTCCGGAAGGTTCGTCCTCCACAAGTATGGCGCGCAGTGTATTCATAAATTATGGTAGTAGTAGAGTGGGTTAATAGAAATTTTGACTGCACGAACTATTGAATGGGAAATATACGGATAAATCCGGACTCTTGATGGGTGGAGGGCGAGGCATGTGTGTATCCCAAATTGCACAAAATCGTACCTTAGATAGGTCTTACCAAACTAAGTTACGATGAAATCAGAAGACCTAGCCGATGCGATCTGGGAATCGATGCGGGAGGAAGTAGTAAAATTTATTGAGCAAGAATCTCAAATCACTTCCGCCTCGCTGTATGAAGAGCGCGTGGTTGAGCTATCGCGGAAATTTGCCCAGGACTTAATTACCAAGTCACAGGGCAAGATGCCCAAGAGCCGTAATTCAAAAAAAAGTCCTGACTAGTTTCGGTCGATTAGAGATAAAGAAGGACCATATCCTATGTCAGGGCACATCGAATTTTGTGATTAGCGAACGCATGCGGACTTTGATGTGCCTGGTTGGTCAATCGGTGGTTTTCGAAGAAGGGAGCGAGTTATTAAACGAACTCATAGGAGTTGATGTAGGCAGCTCACAGCTTCAACGCGTGTGTACCCATTTTGGCAATCAGGTGGATCCATTAATCAAAGCCAACTGTGAAGCGATTATTCCTCGTTTAAGCCCCAACTATGATACACAGAGTAAGGTCTATGTAATGATAGATGGATCGATGATCTTTACTCGGGATGAAGAGTGGCGCGAACTCAAATTAGGAAGGTTGTTTTATGACACACAAGTGGTTGACATTCATGCTAAAAGAACAGAAATACTCCATTCGGTGTATGTTGGACATCTAGGTAGTGTAGATGGATTTTTCCCGAAATTTGAGCGACATCTGGTAGGTTATGACAAAAAGGTAATCATTGGTGATGGTGCTAAATGGATCTGGAATTGGGCCGATGATAATTATCCGGGAGCCATACAAATATTGGACTTTTATCATGCCCGGGAGAAATTGGTATTGTTTGCTCGGGCGCAATACCGAGATGAGCAAGTTCGCTTGGATTGGTTAAAAAGACAATCCGACCAACTGTTAGACAATGGCGTGGAAGAGGTTTTAACTACCCTGCGCTCTTGTAGAGCGCGAAGTCCAGAGGCTAAATTAGCTAAGCAAAAGGCCATTGATTATTATATAGAGCATGATGAACGAATGCAGTACAAAACCTATCGCGAACAAGGATTAATGATTGGTTCCGGACCAATTGAGGCTGCTCATCGAAGTGTCATTCAGCAACGAATGAAACTTTCTGGCCAGAAATGGTCCATCAACGGCGCAAAGGCTATCCTCAATCTGCGATGCTACAAGCACAGTGGAGCTTGGGACAAGATCAAGAAAATCATCGCTGCTGCCGCTTAGCTGTGCAATTTGGGATACACACCATATTGTTCCTGGGATTTGTTAAGATAAATAATTGATTATCTTAAAATTACTTTGGGACGTTTG
>JAGQXH010000301.1 GCA_020436695.1 Lewinella sp.
AAGCAGCTTTCCGGCCAGGGTAATGGGATCAACTTGTAAGGCTTCCCTTCCGATGTTCTCCAGGCCTGCAATTCCAGTTCCATAGCCGCCAGGTCTTCATAATGCTCATCGTCAGGATCCGTACACTGTACATAAGCGATGGTCTCCGGATCACAGAATCGAGCCAGCGTGTCGATGTGCGAATCGGTATCATCTCCCGCCAGATGCCCATGTTCCAGCCAGAGTATGCGCGGCATTCCAAAGCGATCCCGTAAGATCTGCTCGATCGCTGATCTATCCAGATGAGGATTGCGGTTGGGGCTAAGCATACAGGCTGTGGTGGTCAATAGCGTATCCTGTCCATCCGATTCAATTCCGCCTCCTTCCAAAACAATGCCACCCGGTGTCACCGGGCATGCGCCAAAAACGCCTCGCTTTTGTAAACGGGAAGTAATTTGATTATCCTGATCAGCTGGGAATTTCAGTCCCCAACCGTTAAAGACAAAATCCCATATCATCGGCTGATCATTCGCATCGAGTACGGTAATACCCGCATGATCTCGGGCCCAGGTATCATTGGAGGGAATTTCCACTAAAAGCAATTGTTCTTCCGGTATCCCTTTCAGTAAACGCCGTACCCTTGCAACATCATCGCACACTATCAGTACCTTTTGGAAACGGCTGATCACCTCAATGATCTCCACAAAACAGGGGATCACCTGCTCCAGGTAAGGTGCCCAGTCCGAATCGGCATGAGGAAAAGTCAATTGCACCCGACTCTGCGGCTCCCATTCAGCCGGCAAACGGTATTTTTTTGTCATAAATGGTTTTTACCAACAATAATTGGGAATGCCTTCCCACAACTTCCGGTTGTATTCCAGCTCCCGGATCTTTTCACCGTCCGTCAGCGGCAGTTCCATCAAACGGCCACTGGCAGGATGAAATTGTATCCACATCAGTGCGCTCAGAAAATCCGCATCTTCGGTAGTAATCCGGAATAAGTAAACACTATCCTTGACTATATCCAGATCAGGAGCGCCGAAAGGATTCGCTTCGGTCAGGTAAATGATCTGCTCACCCTGCCGCTGCGTGCGCTGAATGAGGGCCTCTACATCCGGAGCACTTTTCACCAGATCCAACACGATCTTTTCACATTCTCCCATCATGGCCAAATGCGAATCTTCCTTGAGTCTGAGGCGGTATAAAGAATCAGTTGTCGAAGAGCTGGATATAACCGCCTCTGCTTCTACCTCATAATTATCCCGAATGGAGAAAAAGCCTCGCAGCCCACTTGGTTCCAGGCGGCTTAGCCAGTCTTTTGACTGAAAATGCGCTTCTTCCAATAATGCGAATTCGATTTCTGCACTGTCCAGATGTACATCGTCCAGGCGGCAGGCCGTAAAATTTCCATTGATCCGGGACAGTCGAAAATCCACCCCGGACAAATTGGCGTTAGAGAAATCGACGTTAACGATCTCCGCCGATCTAAAGCTGGCGTCCTGTAATTGCGCACCCACCATGTTCACATTCTCAAAATGCGTATCAGACAGATCCGCCTGCTTTAATTTGGCATATTCCAGATCGGCATTTGAAAAGACGGCGTCCGGGAAATGAGCGTATTCCAAATTGACATTACGCAAGTATGCGCCTGTGAAGTTGGCCTGCTTCAATTCTGCATAGCTAAAATTCGATTTTTCGAAGATCTTATCGTAGGTAGTTTCGTCCAACAAGCTATTGACCAATGCGAAGAGCAGTTGACCTCTTTCCGGACTTAACGGCCCTGGTGTAAGTTCGTCATTCTCCAGGTAGCGATAGGGTAACAATGCCTGACTCAATGCAGCGATCCGGCCGATCAATTCTTCGCTCAATCGCCTTGAACCATCCGGTGCATTCTTCAGTTCTTCATCGATCTTATCCATTACGTTGCTCATCAGAAAAACAAACGAGCTGCGACGGTTGCCCTCATCGAGTTGTACCTGTTGGTCCAGTCGCACATTTTGGTTGTAGATCAACTGGTTCTGATAGTCCAGTTTTTCATTCTGGGTATCCAGAATGGTGGTCTGTAGTAATAGGACCAGGATAGGTATTACGGCAGCGGCTATGGCAAATATACCGATACGAGTGATCCGCCAGATGACATTGGCCGACACGTCAGCCACAGTGTCCTTACTGACATTATGAGGAAGTTCTGCATATAACCTGTTAAGGCTCTTACGGAGTCCCTTGCCGGCAACTATCGAGGAAATGGAAAACAACACCTTGCGGATGGCCAGTTTGCTTTTATAAGAGATTAGTCCACCTCCCTTATGTTCCAATTCCTGCCGGAGTCGCCGGTTTTCTTCCCGGAGATCCTCCAGTTGTTTTCGGGTATCTTCAGGTGCCATGATTTCTTACAATGGATCGGGGTCAAATATATGCAATTTAAATGAGCGACACTCACGCGTTGTGTCCAAAGGCCACTTCGTTGACGGCCACGAAGTTGATTTGAATTAAGATGGTAAGGTTACCCTGAGTAGAAAAACGGACGTTAGCCGATCCGCCCCCTTTTCCCAAGCTCCACAACTTCCAGATCCGTCACCTTTCCGTCTATTATCGAGAATCGCACCAATGTGCGCATATGGTGGAACCCGTGATGCCCGCAGGCTCCCGGATTGATATGCAATAAATTAAACTTTGGGTCAGGCATTACTTTGAGGATATGGGAATGCCCGGAAATAAATAATCCGGGCGGCATCTGCTGCAAATCTTCGCGAACTCTTTTCTCGTATCGGCCGGGATAACCGCCAATGTGCGTGATCCAGACATCGAGGCCTTCGCAGTTGAAGCGCTGATCCAGCGGGAATTGCCGGCGGAGCTCCGCACCGTCGATATTTCCGTAGACCGCCCGTAAGGGTTTCCGTGCAGCGAGTCGGTCAGTTACTTTCACACTGCCGATGTCTCCGGCGTGCCAGATTTCGTCGCAGCTTTCAAAATAGCTCAAAATGTTATCGTCCAGATAACTGTGGTTATCAGACAGCAGTCCAATTCTTTTCATGGATATTTTTCCTCCGGGAGCAATACATAGCCGTTGACCGCCAGTTTGCCGAAATCATCGTATTTCATAAAAACGTATCCGTTATTGCCCCAGGCACTCCCCCAGGTACTCATGAGTTCGAAAGCCTCCTCATTCTCATCATATCCTACTACCAGAAGGGAGTTCATGGTGCTCCCTGAAGGTACGCTTTTCAGGTAACGAGTGCCCACCTGATTTTGCAGGGATCCATCGGTAGCGATTTCCACTAATACCGGATTGCCTTTCATCAGGGCTTTCTTGGCTTCAAACACCCGCTGGCGATCTCGGGTAAGGCTGGTAAAAATATGCAGGTAATTAACTACGTCGTATTTTGGCGTAGAAAAGACTGCTCCGGTCAACTCCCCGGCATCATAGGGCACAATGGCTGCATTGACGGTGCCCTGTTCGGCCAGGAGGCCAAGTACTTCCTTGGCACTGCTGTTTTTACCGTTGCCGGGCAGATTGAGGGTGATGAAATCCGGGCTCAGATTGATCTTGTAATTCCGGCCGAGATTGACGTAATACTCCAGGCAGGAAGCGGCAGCATAAGCCAGGTCGTTACCACGAAAGCCGGTTTTGCGAACCGGCATCAGGTAAGGTTTCAGACTCTGCTGCTCCAGCAGATCGCGGGCACTACTGCCCACACCGGGTACTACGTACATGAAATTTTCGATCTGTTCCGGCGCACTGATTCCCAGAGCCATTCCCTCAGCGGATTTCATGCGAGGGTTCTGCGCGCTCAATGACAGACTAAATACTACACTAACATACAGAATGATCAAGGGGGATCGCATGGGTAGATAGTTATTAGGTTTCGATAAAAGTATATGGAAAAAGGATTACGGTAGACGGGAAACTGATGCTGAATTGAAAATTAAGATGGGACATCCTTACTTTCTTTTCAGCGACCAAAGCTAGCCGTGCACTATAAACCGTCTTATTGCTCTTACAACGCGGAATCGATTGATTTCTTTTTTAAAAATTTAAAAATTATACTTTTAATAACACGGGTATTACGGCGAGCGGGCTGTTTCCTAGAGCGGTATATTCCCGTGTTTTTTTCGCGGCAGGTGATCTACTTTGTTTTCCAGCATGGCAAAGGCCCGCAACAGTTTTCTTCGGGTATCCACCGGCAGGATCACCTCATCAATGAAACCGCGGGAAGCCGCCCGATAAGGATGGGCAAACTTTTCCTGATACTCCTGTTCTTTTTCTTTCAATAAGGCTTCCGGATCATCGGCTGCACTGATCTCCTTTCGGAAAATGATCTCTGAAGCCCCCTTTGCTCCCATTACCGCAATTTCGGCGGTGGGCCAGGCGTAGTTAACATCCGCACCGATGTGCTTGGAATTCATCACATCATAAGCGCCTCCGTAGGCTTTGCGGGTGATGAGACTGACACGCGGCACAGTTGCTTCGCTAAAAGCGTAAAGCAGCTTGGCTCCATTGGTAATGATCCCGTTCCATTCCTGATCCGTTCCGGGTAGAAAACCAGGTACATCCACCAACACCAGCAAGGGAATATTAAAACAATCACAAAAACGCACAAATCGTGCTCCCTTACGGGAACTGTTTACATCCAGTACCCCGGCCAGGTTCATCGGCTGATTGCCGACGATACCGATACTACGTCCGCCCAATCGGGCAAAACCGACGATGATATTCTCAGCGAAATCAGGATGGATCTCCAGAAAGGAATCAGGATCAACGACTCCCTGCACGACGGCTCTCATATCATAGGGCAACTGACTGTTATCAGGTACAATATCCGCCAGTTCCGGACGATATTCGTCCATCAAACTGAAAGAAAGTTTGGCCGGTTTTTCTTCGCAGTTCTGGGGTATATAACTGATCAATTTTTTCAGCAACTCTATCGCCTGAAGATCATTTTCGGCCGTGAGATGAGTTACCCCGGATTTGACGGCGTGGGTCATGGCTCCCCCAAGTTCTTCTGCCGTTACAGTTTCATTGGTTACAGTCTTCACCACATTCGGCCCGGTAACGAACATATAGGAGGTTTCCTCCACCATGATGGTAAAATCGGTGATGGCCGGTGAATAGACCGCACCTCCCGCACAGGGCCCCATTACCAGCGAGATCTGCGGCACCACTCCTGACGCCCGCACATTGCGATAGAAAATATCGGCATATCCTCCCAGGGATCGAACGCCTTCCTGAATACGGGCCCCACCTGAATCATTTAATCCGATCAGCGGTGCACCATTTTGCATAGCCAGATCCATGATCTTACAGATCTTCTCCGCATGGGTTTCGGAAAGAGATCCACCGAAGACGGTAAAATCCTGAGAAAAAACATAGACCAGGCGGCCGGCAATAGTACCGTAACCGGTAATCACTCCGTCGCCCAGGATCAGTTGATTGTCCATCCCAAAGTCATTGGTGCGATGGGTAACCAACATACCGATCTCTTCGAAGGAGCCTTCATCCAGCAAAAAGTGCAGGCGTTCTCTGGCGGTAAGTTTTCCTTTTTTGTGCTGGGAATCAACGCGTTGCTGCCCTCCGCCAAGATGTGCTTCTGCGATCTTCTGCTGAAGTGTTTCTATTTTATTCTTCATGGATTGGTTTATAGTCGATCAGGGAATTGGTCAAAAGCGTCTGCAAATATAAGGATACTGGGATACGTAGGATGTGATGATGGGGATATATTGTGATGTGATGATATGGTGATATGGTGAGTGATCGTTGATCCAGACAGGTTACTTCTTATTGCCATATCACCTAATTTGTTAAATTCCAAACAACTTTGTTAAAATTTGAGATATTTCAAAAAAACAAAGCTTTTAGCAGTAAATGCCCTACTTTTGCGCCGGATTTTATTTGCAAACATTATAAACCTTTAAGTCCATGTCAGTGGTAAGTACCTACCCGTTGTCTCAGCGTGTACTGCAGATGGAAGAATCTGCAACACTGCGTATGACCCAGTTGGCCAGGAACCTGAAAGCCCAGGGTCACGATGTCATTAGTCTCAGCATTGGAGAGCCCGATTTTGACACGCCCGATCACATTAAGGAAGCCGCCAAAAAGGCACTGGATGAAGGTTATACTAAATACACCCCCGTACCGGGCCTGAATGAGCTGCGGGAAGCCATTTGCGTGAAGTTCAAGCGCGATAACGGTCTGGAGTTCAAACCCAGTCAGATCGTTGTTTCCAATGGAGCGAAGCAGACCATTGCCAACCTCTGTCTGGCACTGCTGGACGAAGGTGATGAAGTGATCATTTTTGCTCCTTACTGGGTATCTTACTCTGCCATTGTGGAATTGGCCGGCGGCGTCCCGGTATTGGTCAAAGCCGACATCGAGCAGGACTATAAAGTGACCGCAGAGCAGGTAAAAAATGCCATTACCGACAAGACCAAGATGGTAATCTTCTCTTCTCCCTGCAATCCAACGGGTTCCGTATTCCTGCGTTCCGAACTGGAGGCCATCGCCGCCGAGATCAGCAAACACGAAAACATTTTCATCGTTGCCGATGAGATCTACGAATACATCAATTTCACGGATCAGCACACCAGTATCGGTACGATCCCATCGGTGAAGGACCGCACGATCACGGTCAACGGTTTTGCCAAAGGATTTGCCATGACCGGCTGGCGCCTGGGCTATATGGGTGGCCCCGAATGGATCGCCGAAGCCTGCACCAAGATCCAGGGGCAGATCACTTCCGGTGCCAATTCCTTTGGACAGAAAGCAGCCGCCGAAGCACTTCTGGGCGACATGAATCCATCGCTGAAAATGCGTGATGCTTTCCTCGAACGCCGGGAACTGGTGATCGGCCTGCTGAACGAGATCCCTGATTTTAAAGTAAACACCCCGGAAGGAGCTTTCTACATTTTCCCGGATATCAGTGCTTACTTCGGCAAGAGCTATGACGGCCAGACTATTCATAATGCCGACGATTTTGCCGAGTATATCCTGAATGAAGGCCACGTAGCCGTGGTAAGCGGTAGTGCTTTCGGGGCGGATAATTGCTTCCGTCTATCCTATGCTGCCAGTGAGGACCAACTTCAGGAAGCGATCCGCCGGATCGGAGAAGCAGTTAGAAAATTGAAATAATTGTTTGCCGGTACCGGGTGCCCGGTAATGGATCGGATACCCGGTACTGAACATATCTCCCCAATATGAGTTATTGATTGTAATGACTACCTTTGCCGCGTAACGGAACTGATCACTGCCAACTTATACTTATGCAAAAGATCCTGATCGCTAACCGGGGAGAGATCGCCCTGCGCATCATGCGCAGCCTGCACCGAATGGGTATCCGGACGGTAGCCATCTATTCGGAAGCCGACCGGGAATCTCCGCATGTTCGCTTTGCCGACGAGGCCGTATGCGTTGGCCCACCTCCCTCCGCTCAATCTTACCTACAGGGCAAAACCATCATTCAAAAAGCAAAAGAACTAGGTGTAGACGGCATTCATCCCGGCTACGGTTTTTTAAGTGAAAATGCAGCTTTCGCCAAAGCCGTAACGGAAGCCGGCATCACCTTCATCGGCCCTTCCCCCACCGCTATCGAGATCATGGGCAGCAAACTGGCCGCTAAGGAAGCTGTTAAAACCTATGACATCCCCATGGTACCCGGTATTGACGAAGCCGTAACGGATGTCAATAAAGCCAAAGAGATCGCCGCTGAGATCGGTTATCCCATTCTGATCAAAGCTTCCGCCGGCGGTGGCGGAAAAGGCATGCGGGTAGTAGAAAAAGTGGCCGATCTCGAAGAACAGATGCAGCGGGCCATCAGTGAAGCACAGTCCGCATTCGGCGACGGATCGGTCTTCATCGAAAAATACATTTCTTCTCCCCGACATATTGAGATCCAGGTACTGGCGGATAGTCATGGTAATACGCTTCACCTCTTTGAGAGAGAGTGCAGTATCCAGCGTCGGCACCAAAAGGTGGTGGAAGAAGCCCCTTCATCCATACTAACGCCTAAGGTACGGGAAGCCATGGGATGGGATGCCGTCAAAGTAGCTCAGGCCTGCAATTATCTGGGGGCCGGTACGGTAGAATTCCTCATCGATAGCGATCTGAATTACTATTTCCTGGAAATGAATACCCGCCTGCAGGTAGAACACCCGGTGACGGAACTGATCACCGGTCTGGACCTCGTAGAATGGCAGGTACGTATTGCCCGTGGTGAGGCCTTCTCCTTTCGGCAGGAAGATCTCCAGATCCGGGGTCATGCTTTGGAACTGCGGGTGTACGCCGAAGATCCACTTAATAATTTCCTGCCGGATATCGGTAAATTGAGTGTTTACGAAGCTCCGAAAGGCCCCGGGATCCGGGTCGATGACGGCTATCAGGCGGGTATGGATATTCCCATCTACTACGATCCCATGCTTGCCAAACTGATCACTTACGCAGAGAACCGGCCGGCCGCTATTGCCAGGATGCTGGACGCGATCGAGCAGTTTCGCATTGATGGTGTGCGTACTACCCTACCCTTCGGACAGTTTGTCTGCCGCCATCCGGCTTTTCTGTCCGGTGATTTCGATACCAATTTCGTAAAGAAACATTTTCGTCCGGAAGCCATTGAAGAAATTGACCGGAAGGAAGCAGAAGTAGCCGCCCTGTTGGCTCTGCACTGGTTTGAGAATAACCGGGAACAAATTCAATTACCGAACACTGTCAGTAGCGAGTGGTGGAATAATCGGTAATTTTTACTTCCCCAGCCAGAGCTTGAAACAGCATCTGAGATAAATCATCTATTCATCCAAAAGCTCCAACACTACCAGATAAGCACAATGATCTGATGCAACAGCGTCAGCGATCACTCTGGTTTCCAGCACTTTCCATCGATTTTTCGGATACCACATTACGTAGTCGATCTTTTTGGTGGGCAGATCAGAGGGAAAAGTATACGCTATATGCTCTTTGTCATAAGCGGCTGACCACATCTGTTCCAGGATATTGATGGCTATACTGCCCGGTACATCATTCAGATCACCAGCGAGAATGGTAGGATATTGATTAGCGGAGAATACCTCATTTATCTTTTTCACCTGAGCGATCCGGTCAGTTTCGTCTCTCAGATGGTCAAGATGGGTGCCGACAAAGGCGATGGTGTCGTTTGAAGGCAGGGTAGTTGTGATTTCCAAAGCAGCCCTAGGTTCGTTTCCGGGGGTGTAGGGTAAGGCTACGTTTCTGGTGCTGATAAAGGTATATTTTGACAAAACACCTTCGCCGTATTCACCACCATCGAAACGCATGGCTTTGCCGAATAGTGGTATTAATTGAGTCCGGTAGGCCAATTCAGTTACCAGATCGTAGTCTTTAGCACGCCTGGTCTTATAATCGACCTCCTGCATGGCGACAAGATCTGGTTTTGCCTCTCTAATGACCCCGGCAATCAGATCAAGATCGAAGTCGCCTTTGGTCGTCGCTCCGTGTAGGATATTGAAGGTCAGCACACGGACTATCTTACTACTGTCCGTTTCGTTTTGGCACCATAGTAGGT
>JAGQXH010000302.1 GCA_020436695.1 Lewinella sp.
GGATAATTTTGGCCGGCCTTTTTGGTACTTTTTTGGTGCAAAAAAGTACGTGAAATATTAATGCGATTGCCTTGCTTAATCAAACCCACTTTCGGGTCCAAAATAGACACCCTGATCAAGCAGCAGGGTAAGCAGAAAAACATCCAGTACATAGGCAAGTGCAATCCCGATCAGGAAAACCCAGCCGAAGGGCTGCAGCCAGCTAAAACTGGAAAAAGAAAGAGATAGAAAGCCCAGGGCCAGCACCAGAGAGGTAATGAAAATGGGCAGGATATGGATGCCTTCTGTCCGGAGTCTTTTTTGGGTCACAATGTAAATGGAGTCATCCACACACACGCCTAATAAGACCGATAACAGGAATAAAGTCAGGGGCGTAATGGCAATATCCAGGATAATGATCAGTCCCAGCGCCGAAAAAATGGGGAACAAATTGACGAGCAGCAGGCCAAGGCTGATCCTTACCGACCTCAGCAGCAACAGGATGATCAGGCTACTGAATACTAAACTGACGGCAAAGCCAACTAAAATTTTATGGGAAAAGGAATAGGTGGCCAGGTCGGAGAGATACTGATCGCCGGAAAGTTCAAAGTTTACGCCGGGATTACTTTCCTCCTGCAACAGTTGCCGCAGTTCGGCATACTTTTCTCTAAGCTCCTGCAGATCTGAATCGGCAAAACCAAACACGATCCTTGCCCGATCGGCCTGCCCGTTGATAATGCCCATTCCCCCCAGATTGTTTTTATACTGTAGTAATCGCTGCTTATACTCCGGCCCCAGTAATTTTGGGATATAAAAGGCCTTGGCCCGGCCGTCAGCAATATAACGATGGTAGCGTTTGACGATCAGGGTGGGGCTATTGATGTACAATGGCGTAAAGTGTAATTTTATCTGCTGTTCAATCCTTTCCATCTGACTCAGGAGCGTTTCATCCCATACGGTCCCATGCCGGGTGGTGATGAAGATCTCGGCCTGTTTGTTCCCGAAAAACTCCGTTTCCATGATCTTTTGTCCGCGCGTTAAGGCCGTATCTACGAGGGAAAAATCTTTATCCGGATGGTCAATCCTGAAGTTGGCCAACACCAGGGAAATCACCACTCCGCAAACCAGCAAAAAACTGAATAGTACCCCTGACTTTCGGCGGGATAGCCACTGGAAACCAGTCCGATGGGCCGAATAAAGCTGCTGAAAATGCGTCCGCCTGAGGTATACCCTCTTTTTATGCATCAATGGAATGACTATAAATCGGGAACTGAGATAAGCGATGACCACTCCTAAGGTGGAAGCCAGGGCATAATTGAACAGGTGTATATTTTCGGACAGCAGCAAGAACATACAAAGGCCCACAATATTCGTCAGGGAGGTCAGCAATAATGGTGTTTTCACGGCTGCGATAATGGCCTGCTGCAGAGCAGCATCTGTTTTACAATCATCCCGCAGAGCTCTTTGATGGTAGAGGATGTGCATGATATCCGTGAAGGAAAGCACGGTGATAATGCAGGGGATGGTGATCATATGCATGGTAAAGCGGATGTGGTACAAATACATCGCAATGAAAGTAACCGAAACATTAAATGCCACCATGAGGGTGATCAGGCCTAATCCCCGCAAAGAATGGGTGAAAAAATAAAAACCGGCCAGGATGAACAGCAGACTGAGTACGCCCAACAGGATGGAATCCTGCTGTAAATAAGACTCCAGTTCTTTCTGGACCAGATCGTATTGGAGATAGTGGATCTCAACGCCCTGGGCAGCATAATCCCGTTGTGCCAGTTTATCTGCGGACTGCAGGGAAATGGGCCCGGAAGTTTCTAAAAAGATCAACGTGTATTTTCTATCCCGGGATAGGAATTTCTGGAAAACATCCTGGTACAGGTCATAGTCTTTCAGGCGCTTTTCCAGGCGCCCGGGATGGTTTATATCCAGGAAAGGCTCCGAGTGGGAGCTAAATATCCCTTTCCGGGGATAAGCTAAATTGACAATGCTCGAGACGCTCCCGATCTGGTCCTGTTCTTCCCAAAAATCGCTTATTTCCTGTAATACCCTGAAATCCCCCACAGTCCTCCAGCCCGTGACTTTCTCCAAAATGACGATGCCGTATTCCCCCGGATCCTGTCCTAAACTATCGATGAAGGACTCGTAATGGGCAATAGCCCGGCTGGGGGCAAGATTATAAGTACTAACATCCGTTTGCATTTCCAGGGAGGAGGCAGACCAGATCCCCAGACCGATGGTGAGCAAAATACCGCTATAGATGAACACCCTATTTTTCATCGAGCAATTGGATTAACAGGGGTTCGATCCTTTCGGCAATTAGTCGGTGTCCGGTCGGATTAGGGTGACTGTCATAAGGGTAATTGATCAGCTTCTCATCGGAGAAATCAAATCCTACATCCACCCACGGAATGGAACCGGCTTTGCTTTTCAGCCAATTCGTTCCGGGAGAAGAGTCCAGGCAGGCTATTCCAAAGGATATGTGATGTGCCTGGCAGATCGCATCCATTTCCCGGATCAGGCAAAGTGTGTTTTCCACCTGAGCACCCCGGTTTTCCCGGGAAGTATCGTATAGGGTCTGAAACCAGTTGATCGACGCCAGCCACTCCCGGCCGGGCCAATTCCTGTAGATGTCTTTCCAGGAAGCGTATTGGATAGGTTCAGCGCAGGATGCCCGGTAAGGAAATCTCGCCTGTTCCATTTGACTTTCCACCGCTTGAGAAGAACGAGCGTAACCTATTTTCAAATTTGACCGGTATTGGGGCGACAGGGTATTGCGCATAAAATGGAGGGAAGACAAATTCAATACCACTGCTTTCAATCGCTGGGTATCAACCCGTTCCTGCAATTGCAATAAGGACTGGACCGTACCATAACCGATCACTCCGGCATTTTGGAAGCTCCACGTCTGATGTTGCTGCTGAAGCAGGGAAGTAAAATGCTGATCATCATTTACCCCAAAACCATAGGTGAACGAACACCCTAAAAACAGGATATCGGGATGATCCGGAACCTCGCAATCACTGACGTAGCGGGTATGATTCTCCAGATGACGAGCATGGAAACTGAGCGCATCATTAATGGTGATCTGATATTCACCCGGTTGAAGCCGGATGCCCAGTGTAGGGTCACCGACAAAGGCATTAACCGGCCGGGCCTGCACCGAATAATCTTCATTTTTATAATGCTGATAACCCAAAATCCGAAAAGCGATCTCCAGACAGCAAAATACCATGACCGGGTAGTAGATCAGATACTTAAGAATAATTTTAACAGATAACCTCATAGTCAATTATTCGCCTTCCGCAACGGTTTGTGCTTCCTGCCGCATAAAAATAGGTGCTTATATTGTACGCAATTTAAGGGGAGGGTGGTTACATTCGTAGATCAAAAAATCATTTTTGTAATACGTGAATATCATCCTCGGCATTTCCGCCTACTTCCACGATTCCGCCGCAGCTATCCTGATAGACGGAAAAATAGTAGCTGCGGTCCAGGAAGAACGTTTTAACAGAGAGAAAAATACCGCTGTATTCCCGGAAAATGCTATTCGGTATTGCCTGGAAGCAGCCGGGATCAGTCTGCATGAGGTGACCGCCATCGTTTTTTTTGAAAAGCCATTTCTGAAATTTGAACGGATACTGGAAACCTATTACCGCAATGTTCCGAAAGGACTATTTTCCTTTTTGCGGGCCATGCCTCAATGGGCGGAAAAAAAATTGATGCTTCGCCGGGAGATCCGCCGGGAGCTTAAACGGATCGATCCCACATACAAAAAACAAAAGCCGCTGCTATTTTCTACGCATCATTTGTCGCACGCGGCCAGTGCTTTTTATCCTTCCCCTTTCTCCGAGGCAGCCATTTTGACAATCGATGCAGTGGGGGAATGGGCTACCGCCAGTATCGGCAAGGGGCAGGGAAGCCGAATTGAGCTGTTAAAGGAAATGGTTTTTCCCAATTCACTGGGTCTGCTTTATAGTTCCTTCACCTATTTTCTGGGTTTTAAGGTCAATGAGGGGGAATACAAACTCATGGGTTTAGCGCCCTATGGCCTTCCGCACGCAGAAGAAACCAAACGCTTCATCCGCATCATCAAAAAGGATCTGGTAGAGATCTTTGCGGACGGTTCGATCCGGATTAACCGGAAATATTTTCGGTTTGAATCCGGGCTCCGCATGGTACCGGATAAAAAATGGGCTACCCTTTTTGGTATCAATAAAAGAGCACCGAAAGCGGAAATTACCCAGACTCACTGCAATCTGGCCATGGCCATTCAACAAGTGAGTGAGGAGATTATCCTGAAAATGGCCCGGACGGCAAAGACACTGACCCAAAGCCAGTATTTATGTCTGGCCGGAGGAGTGGCGCTGAACTGTGTGGCGAATGGCAAACTTCAGGACAGGGGGCTGTTCCGCCAGATCTGGATCCAACCTGCTTCCGGCGACGCCGGAGGAGCGCTGGGCGCCGCATTGGCCTACTTTTATGCTCAGCATCCCGAAGCGAAGGATACATCTGGTACTTCCGATACCATCAATCAGGCTTTTCTCGGGCCGGCAATTACCCCGGATGAAGTGGATGCCTTTTTGAAAAACAATTCCTTACAGCCGCTGCGCTTCTCCACGGTGCAGCAACGCGATCAATACGTGATACGGGAAGTTTTGGCGGGTAAGGTGATCGGTTGGATCCAGGGGCGAATGGAATTTGGCCCCCGGGCCTTAGGCGCCAGAAGTATTATTGCCAATGCCAGCCTACCGGACATGCAACAAAAACTCAATCTATCCATCAAATTCCGGGAAGACTTCAGACCCTTCGCACCAGTTATGCTGCGGGAGGAGGCCGAAAAGTATTATGGGGTTTCCCAGGCTGGTAGTTACATGCAGTTTGTGCACCAGTTATTACCCGAATACCGATTCGAGCTTCCTTCCGGCTACGATGGTCTTCCCATTCGGGAGAAATTGAATACGCCACGTTCGAAATTCCAGGCCGTCACGCACGTAGACTTTTCCTCCCGTTTACAGATCGTGGAGGAGGAAAACCATCCCTTCTATTCCCTGTTACAGGAAATGCGCCGGCAATCTGGGGACGGCATTTTGGTGAACACCAGCTTTAATACCGCCGGCGAACCCATCGTTTGTACCCTGCATGATGCCTATCATTGTTTCATCCACACAAATATGGATATATTGGTGGTCGGAAACTATGCCTTCACTAAGTGCAGGGTCAATAAAATTGTGTAACACAAAATTGAGCAGGCGGATTCCCTACAGTCTATTCGATGCTACATGGTTCCATTGTTCCAGGGCTCTAAAGTCAATGCAACAATGAAGCAATGGAACACAAGCAATGTTATCTAATTTAATTGACAGCGTACATAAGTATTGCGCCAAAAATAACATTACTAAAAGCAATTCTTCATGCGTTTTTTTATCGACCTATGGGGGTATTTCAAAAGCCGAAGAAAGTTCTGGCTGGCACCCCTGATCCTTATTCTGACTTTCTGCGCCTTGATCCTGCTGTTCGGAGGCGCCACCGGGCTCACCCCTTTCATCTATTCCTTATTTTAAGCCATGCCGGGAGATAGAGTATTGAACCGGGATCTTGCCGTTACCGGATTGAGTCTGGGTATCCTTTATTATTACTTTCTCAGGCCGGAGATCCTGGTGCTGGGCGGTCTCTATCTACTATTCGGTCTGTTTTGGCGAAAACTCAAAGCGGCCAATCACCGCTTTTGGAAAATACTTACCCGAATTCTGCAATCGGTCACCAGTCCACTTTTGTTTGGGGCCATTTTTTTCCTGGTATTGATGCCCATTGGTTTGCTTTACCGCTTATGGCATAAAAAGGAAGATCGAAAGGATTCTACTTTTTCTTCAGTAGATCAAAGCATTGATACGGCGTTTTTTGAAGTACCTTGGTAACAACTTCTATACTACTGGATAGTTGGAAATTTGGACGTTGTGATCTTGGGATTCATCCAAATATCACAACGTCCCAGCGTCCATTTGTCCAGTAGTAAGGATAACTTCATTTCCAATTCGATAAATCATTGAAAAGCAACATGAAAAGATCATCAATTTTTTCAATCGCTATTCTGCTAACCATTCCCATTCTTTCTCAGAATAGCCTATTTGAAAAAAAACAAGCCATTATCAGTTCCGTAGAAAAACATCAACAGGAATTAACCGGCTTAAGTGACCAGATCTGGGCATTCGCAGAAACCGCTTTATTGGAGCATCAATCGTCAAAAGTGCTGGCAGACTACGCCGAACAGCAGGGATTTCAGGTGGAAAGAGGCGTTGCCGGATTACCCACGGCCTTCATTGCCACCTATGGTTCGGGAAAACCGATCATTGGTATCATGGGAGAATATGATGCCTTACCGGGCCTGTCTCAAAAAGCTCAGGTAACTAAAGAACCGCTTCATCCCAATGCGGCCGGTCATGGTTGCGGGCATAACCTGTTCGGCCCGGGAAGTCTGGGTGCGGCACTAGCCATTAAAGAGCTCATGGAAAAGGGGCAATTGAACGGAACGATCCGTTTTTACGGTACTCCGGCGGAAGAAGACCTTGCCGGAAAAGTATACATGGCCCGGGCAGGCCTGTTTGATGATCTTGATGTTTGTCTGGATTGGCACCCCGACTATGAAAATGCATCCAATATGCAAAGTTCTCAGGCCGTAACCGATTATTTAATCAGCTTTAAAGGCAAAAGTGCCCACGCTGCATCCGACCCCTGGAACGGAAGAAGCGCGCTTGATGCCGCAGAGTTTTTCACCACCGGTATCAATGCACTACGCGAACACGTAAAACCAAGTGTGCGGATGCATTATGTATATAAAGATGCAGGACAAGTGCCGAATGTGATCCCGGCACATGCCAGTGTCTGGCTTTGGATAAGAGATTCCAAACGTAAAGGGGTGGCTGAGGTATCAGAACGCATGAAGGATATTGCCAAAGGGGCGGCTTTAATGGCCGGAGTAGATTTTGAGATAAAATTAAATAATGGGCTATATGAGATCCTGGTTAATGAAGCAGGCGCGAAAGCCATGCAGCAAAACATGGAATTTGTAGGTCCGATCAATTATACCAATGAAGAAATTGTGTTTGCCAATAACATTATGACAGAATATGGTGCTGAAGCAAAAGGCATTGATGGTGAAATTCATCCATTGAAAGCAACTTTGGCTGATCCTGCCGGAGGTTCATCAGACGTTGGAGATGTAAGTTATATTGTTCCGGAGATCAGTTTATATGCCACTACGGCTCCAATCGGTTCCCCCTGGCATTCCTGGGTGGTGGTTGCCTGTGGCGGGATGAGCATTGGGCATAAAGGAATGCTGTTTGCCGCAAAGGCACTCGGAGCCACCATGGTGGACCTGTTTGAAGATGAAGCTTTAAGAAAAGAGATCCGGGAAGAATTCATCAAAAGAAAAGGAACCGAAGTTTGGAAAGCCATGTTACCGGAAGGACCTGCTCCAATACCGGATTCGAACTAATAAAATCAAGTTGTCAGTCGTAAGTCGATAGTCATCAGTCATGGTGGGAAGTGATTGAATGTAAGGCTGGAAGGCGAAATGAACGGAGAAGATACGCTCATTTCCGGCCAATTCCTTTCATTTCAACATTAACCTGATTGACTTACGACTATCGACTGAATAACTGGCCACCTGAGTGAATTGAGCCAAAGAACTGGAACAGTATCGCGTAACCTATCCGATTTTTGACAGTATTCAAGCCATGATACCGATCGGGTATCAGGTAATACCAATACTTACAAAAAATCAGATGATGCGGATACTGTCCAATGCGTTTTTATTCATCCTGTTGCTGTCAGCCTGTACTTCAGCACCGATTAATGATCCAATTTCCTCCGGCAATTCTTCGGTTACCTCATTAAACGTTGGCTTCAAACATACTTTTGTTTCCAAGATAATGGGCGAAGACCGGCCCATAATCATTTCTTTGCCGGAAGGCTATGAAGAAAGCACTGCCAGTTACCCGGTACTCTATCTTACCGATGGTTTGCAAAATATCTGGCATGTAGCCGGAACGGTTGAAGTATTAACCAGAACCGGGAATATACCTCCGATCATAATTGTGGGCATCGAAAGTACGAACAGAGATCGGGACTTTTCGCCCACTGTCGACAGTAATTGGCCCAGAAGCGGTGGCGGCCCGAAATTTCTGGACTTTATCGAAAACGAATTGATCCCCTATATTGATTCCAACTACAGGACGCATCCCTATCGCGTTTTAGAGGGGCATTCGCTGGGCGGCTTATTCACCGCATCGGCGCTCATCAATAAACCCGATCTTTTTGATGCATACATCATCATGAGTCCGTCTTTTTGGTGGAATGAACAGGAGATCATCGACAAAGCGAAAGTTTTTTTCAAATTACACCCCACCTTGGAAAAAAGCTTATTTTTTGGCATAGGCACCTTAGAATCGGGTACCGAGTGGGGAATGCGAAAAGAACTGCAAAACTTTGTGGATGTGTTAACCGCAAACCAACCGAAAAAGCTTCGCTTTGAGCATCGAGAATTGGAGAATGAAGGACATATGTCGTCTCCTTTACTTTCGAATTACTATGGATTGAAATTTATTTTTTCTAATATGAAAGTACCCGATACACTTATTGCCAATTATAGTAACGAAGGGTTTTAGATCACGAAAATAGGATAATGTCCAAATATGGGGAGGAAGCGAAACAGTCTGCCGAATCCTATGTACAACTAGCTTTCTATCTGAGGGACAAGAACAACCTGGACGGTGCCATCACTGTTTTCAAAAGAAGTGTGGAAGCCTATTCTTTTGATATAACCTTATTAAATTTTTTAGCCTCAACTTACGAGGAAAAGGGGGATATTGAAAAGGCCATTGCAACGTACACGGAAGCAGTCAGCATTTCAGAAAAATACAACTATGGGCGGGAAGATGAGTTTAGCGCCAAGATTGAAAGTTTGAAAAATAATACCAAACAATGACCAATGTTGATTTTATTGGGGACATACATGGATATGCCGACCAACTGGAAAGCCTGTTAGCAAAATTAGGGTATGAGAAAAAGTGGGGTGTTTACCAGCACAGCGAAAGAAAGGTGATCTTTGTCGGTGATTACATTGACCGGGGTCCCGATAATGAGAGAGTGATCCGGATCGTTCGGAGCATGGTAGATGCAGGAAATGCCATAGCCCTGTGCGGAAATCATGAATACAATGCCATTTGCTTTAACACCAAAAGCACTGCTGGATATCTCAGGCCGCACACTATCAAAAATATCGTCCAACACGCGGCCACCTTGCACCAGTTTCATGGGAAACAGGCGCAATATGATGATGCCATCAAATGGTTTAAGACCCTTCCCTTATATTATGAGACCGACGAATACCGGGTAGTGCATGCGGCCTGGGACGAACCCTCAATTGATTACCTGAGCCGGTATTTAATAGATGGGATCATACCGGATGAGCTTTATCCCGAATCCGCCGATAAAACATCTGCCCTGTTCCGGGC
>JAGQXH010000303.1 GCA_020436695.1 Lewinella sp.
GGATCAAAGTTGGAGGAGAGCCCTTTCTGCTCTTCAATGTACTGGAAAGACGCTTCATCCTGTTCGGACTACATTTTGCTCCGCAGGATTTTTATCTTTTCGTACTGGCGATGCTGATACTCATTGTATTCATCGCCCTGTTTACCGTAGTTTTCGGCCGCTTGTTTTGCGGCTGGGTCTGTCCGCAGACCATCTTTATGGAAATGGTATTCCGGAAGATCGAATACTGGATCGAGGGAGATGCCAACGCCCAGCGAAGGCTCGCCAATGCGCCCTGGACACGGGATAAGATCATTAAGAAGGTCGGCAAGCAGATCATCTTTTTTACCATTGCCGTTTTGGTTGCCAATACGTTCCTGGCCTATATCATCGGCATCGATGAGGTAATCCGCATCGCCACCGAACCGGTAGAACTACACCTGGGCGGCTTCATCGCCATGATCATCTTTTCCTTCGCTTTTTATGGTGTATTTTCAGTATTGCGGGAGCAGGTTTGCGTCACCATCTGCCCGTATGGCCGTTTACAGGGTGTTTTGCTGGATCAGGACTCCCTCGTCGTTGCCTATGACTTCGAACGGGGGGAACCGCGCGGAAAGTACCGCAAACCGAAAAAAGACGCCGAACCCGATCCGACGCAACTGGCACTTGGAGACTGTATCGATTGCAAGTTATGCGTGCAGGTCTGCCCTACCGGTATCGATATCCGTAACGGCACCCAGTTGGAATGTGTCAACTGTACAGCCTGTATGGATGCCTGCGATGAAGTAATGGAAAAGATCGACCGGCCCAAAGAACTGATCCGCTACGATTCCCACAACGGTATCTTGAGTGGCAAACGCCGGATCTTCACCCCGCGTGCCATCGCTTATTCCGCCGTTTTATTTGTACTCATCGGGATTGAAGTATTCCTGTTCACCAACCGTTCGGATGTGGATACCTTGCTCCTGCGCACTCCGGGTATGCTGTATCAGGAAGTGGATGAAAATACCATCAGCAACCTGTACAATTATCACCTGAGTAATAAGACCAGTGACCCCATGAGCATTACCTTCTCTCTGGTCAATAGCGAAGGAAATATCCGCCTGGTCGGTAATGATTCTCCGGAGGTACCGGCCAATGGGGAAGCCGAAGGTGCACTGTTCATTGATCTGCCTAAAACCGAACTGGAAGGCAACAAGCATACCATAAGAGTACAGGTGATGTCTGGAGATAAGGTGGCAGATGAAGTGAAAACGAATTTCTTCGGGCCGCCGAAATAAATTGTTCGGCCGTTCGCCCTTGGGCTCGCTGACGGACGTCTTTTTGAGGATTGATAGCTTGAAGTGATTAAATGACGGTATAAAATTCAAGATCATGAAATTCAATTGGGGACACGGTATTGCATTGGCGTACGGCACCTTCGCCGTTACCCTGATTGCCGTGGTGATCAAAACAACACAGTATGACCATAGCCTGGTGACCAAAGAGTACTATGAAAAGGACCTGGCTTATCAGGAGCAATACGATAAGATGGAGAACAGTCAGCATTTGAAGCAGCCGGTTAAGATCTGGAAAGACGAAACCTCCAAGTACCTGTCGATCAGTTTTCCGGACGAATTAAAAGACATCCATGGAGAGATAACGTTCTACCGTCCGTCGGACAGTGATAAAGATTTCACCGTGCCCTTCCAACTGGAAGAGGGCAACCTGCTGGAATACGATACCAAAGACATGCTGTCCGGCCTCTGGACGATCAAGATCGACTGGCAATCCGGACAGACGCCGTATTATCAGGAGATGTATATTAGTATTTGAGTCGGCAGTCAATAGTCAGCAGTCAGTCAGGCGAGGGCTGAAATTGGGCTGAAATACGCACGATCAACAGGATTGAAGCCATCATGTTCTTGTAACTCGGGCCGATACTTTTGATTATTAGCACTGGCACAACTAACTGACAATTGGGTAACAGGTAAGTTAAATCAGTTAGTCGTAAGTTTTTAGTTACCAATCGACTGATAACTAATGGACTTACGACTAACGACTATAATAAGATCCATGTTTTACTGGGCTGCATTCAGTATGGGTTTATTGGGAAGCCTGCATTGCGCGGGCATGTGTGCGCCTATTGCGCTCTCCCTACCCTATCCGGAGCAGTCTGCCGGAGGCAAGTTGCGTAGTATATTGCTCTACAATTTCGGCCGGTTGATCACCTACAGCCTGATCGGCCTGGTCTTCGGCTTGATGGGCAAAGGTTTGTTTCTGGCTGGATGGCAACGCGGCATTTCCATTGTGATGGGTGTTTTTTTGCTGCTGGTCAGTTTTTCGCTGCTTAATCCGGAAAAGACACTGATGGCCAATCCGGCAATATCCAGAGCTTATTTATGGTTAAAACGACAGTTGGGCCGGTACATGCAACGTACCGGCCCCTTCTCGATCTTTCTGGTCGGGCTGCTCAACGGGATCCTGCCCTGCGGCCTGGTCTATCTGGCCATCATCGGAGCGACCACCGCTGAACATGCCTGGCAGGGTATGTTCTATATGGCCTCTTTCGGCCTGGGCACTTTCCCCATCATGATCGCAGTAGTCTGGTCGGGGCAATGGATCAAGCCCGGCATCCGGCGCATCTTCACCCGCTTCTATCCTGTTTTTGTGTTTGCCCTTGCTGTTTTACTCATCTGGCGCGGTTTGCTACTGGAAGTACCGCGCAGTCTGGAACTTTGGGAAGCGCTGGGGCAACCCGTGTTTTGTCATTGATAAATTGCTTACCTTTGAAAAAAGTACGCAGGGAATGACTAATCAGGCATTACATATAAGTCCGATAGATGTTTTAATGCAATATGCTCCCCTGACTTTGCAACAATCCTTAAGCAGATCTGAATTCAAAGCTTTGGCTGAAACCTTCCCGGATCTGCAACTGGAGCGCTCTAAAAACGGAAAAGTAACCATCATGTCTCCGGTTAACAAAGGTTCCGGCAAGTTGGAAGCCTACCTTATTACCATTGTAGGTTATTGGGTTATACAAAATGAGCTTGGTGAATCCTATAGTTCCTCAACCGGGATCGAATTGCCGGATGGTGCCATCAAAAGTCCCGATTGCGCCTGGGTATCTGATCAAAGATTACTGGCTACCGCTAATCAATCTGATGACGAGTATCTCAAAGTTGTTCCTGATTTTGTAGTAGAACTTCGATCAAAATCCGACCGAGTCTCATCCCTCCAGAAAAAAATGGAAGATATCTGGATGCAAAACGGTGTACGGCTAGCCTGGTTGATCGACCCTTATCAAGAGAAAGCCTGGATCTATCGTGAGCGCCGCGATCCTCAATTGATCGAAGGTTTCTCCGACAAAATACTCTCCGGCGAGGAAGTAATGCCCGGGCTGGAACTCCCGCTGAACAAATTGTCGCTTAAGTAATATTACTCCAACACCAGCTCCATCCGCTTCGGATACTTCACCTCATACTGGAAGTTGAGCGTCCTGGATGCGCCCGGTTTCAGATCGAGTTCCCAGGTCAGTCGTCCGCGTTCTTTTTCCAGTCTGGCTCCGCCGTCATTTCTCAGCGTCACTTCGATCTCATCCGAGGTACTGATCGGGATCTGATCTTCTACCAGGATGTTAACAGCTTTACTTTTTGTATTGCGCAGTTCGATCTTCCAACCAATCCGGCGGGTTTCTTTGCTGCCGATAAACTGTTTATCCTTATACTGATCGTCTTTTACGCGGGTGACAACGATACCTTTATCACGCCCCAGCGACAACTCCAGCGTATCGGAGGTCTGACGGGTATTCAACTGGGTCTTACCCAGGAAACTACCTTCGAAGAACAGATTGGCAGGACCACTCAACAGATTGTATTCTTCCCAGCCGCTCACTTTGGCCGTAAGGAAGGCATCCTGATCATATTTGGGAGCTACATAATACTGATACGTTGCCGGTAGCTCGTATTTTTCGATCGCCACCGTATACGGTTTGCCGTCCGAAGGAATATCATAAGGCACCGAGATCCGGTATTCCCGGGTAGTGGTTCGTTCAAACTGCTCTACGGAAGCATACTCAGCAGGAGGTGGCGGAGGCGGAGGTGGTGGCGGCGGAGATGCATAATCACGGGATTCAGCTTCTTCCTTAGCGATCCCCATTCCTGCTGCTTTACCGGCCATTTGATCCCTTGCATCGTAATATACCACTGGTTCGTAGGGAGCCAACCACCAGGGTTGTACATTCGGTTTAACCCCTCCCTCTGTGGGGACTCCGGTAGAAAGACTCAAGGTAACGCCTTCCCAATTTTCTCCACTGGACTGATATACATCCCCCTTCAGATCGAGATCGACGGCTTCACCAATATCGGCCACCCGAACATCGTAGGAAGGAGTCCAACCAGCAGTAGGTACCAGATAGTTGAGTTGGAAGCGAGCGTCAACTGCTCTTTCAGACAGGACTTTTACCCAGATCTCACCACTGATCCCGCGCTTCATCCTGCCGGTAATTTCGCCCAGTTGTTGCTGCAGTTTTTCCTTTTCTTTGAGCATTTGCTGCTTATCCTGCTCCAGGTCCAGGCTTTCCAGCTTAATGGCTTTCAGGCGGTTGCGGTAATACTCGGCAATCGCCTGCAGATCCTGTAGCTGCACACCGGTTTGCTGCCCCCCTATCTGTTTATTGGCCAGCAACAAAGATTCTTCTTCCTTCAAAACCTGCATTTCCACATCCAGCCGACGGAGTTGTTCGTCCAGGCCTTCGATCTGTGATTGGAGGGCTTTAGCCTCCACACTATTCTCTAAAGGGTTGATATAATTGCGTTGAAAATTGACCGAGAGAATGGTAAAATCTCCGGTGGCACTAAACTGTATACTGGATGGCGTGACGGCAGGCGACAGGTCGGTGAATTTGATAATACTCTGTCCGGCGGGAACCTGACCGCTTCCGGAACGATACACCTGGGCTCCGGAACGATACACCGTTACACTCCGGACCTCCGTAGGGATAAAAGTGTCAGCGGTATTGGCCCACGCTATGGAACACCATAACAGGGCCAGCATAGTCATTGTGATTATTTTCATTTGGATCTTTTTATTAACTAGATGCAACATGAAGGTATTTTGCATAAGATGAGTGGCTTTTTTTTGATTGGGCCACAGCTAAAGCTCTCATTTCCCAAGAAAATAAAATAACTTATACAGATCCAGCACCCGCAAAGGCATGCCTTCTACCCGCATCAGATTTTTGCAAATGGGTTTTCCGATTGAGCTCATCATTTTGAAGACCGGTAACAGATGACTACGTTCCAATCGCCGTACCAGCATCAATAAACGAGTATCGATCTCGGGATGCAGCGGTAATATTTCCCGCAAATTGTCAAGTGCCTCCCCTATTTTCCGAAGAAATACTGTTCGGGTTTCCAGTCCAAGATGAAGCAGTGGATTGTCGGTATGGACAATATTGATCCCCTTTTGCTGTAAGGCAAGCGCATAGAGCGTATCCTCATACCCGTAACGGCGAATCGTTTCATCGAACCGGACCTGTCGGAATATGGCCAGGGGAACCACAAAGTTGTTGGTCATGAACGTCCGGTACGGGTGGGCATTGCGAGCCGACACGGTGAGTGCTTCCCGCTGGAGACCATACCGCCAATGCAGCCTAAAGGTCGATTCAAGGGGTGACTGATTACTATAAACCCGGCCACCGTAGATCACCCGATCCGGATGCAGGATATCAAGATATCTCCGGATATAATTGGAGCGAACCACCCTGGAATCACCATCCATAAACAACAAATAGGGAAACTTTGCCAGGTCCGCCAGACGATTGCGGATACGTGATCGACCGATGTTTTCCGTAAGCTCAAGGTATTGGACCAATGGCAGGTCTGCCAGAACAGCATTTTGCAATCGGATATCGGACGAAGAGCCATCATCCAGGCAAATGATCTCGAAGTCAATAGCCTCATCCATACATTGCGTATGTATGGCTTTTACCAATTCCAGGATTACATCGTTATAGATGGGAATGAGGATACTGATCATCTGCCGGATCTAGATTTCGTTTTCCTGCAGGGCGGCTACTTCAGCTTCCGGCACACAAAAATAGATGGTGGTTCCTACACCTGGCTCGGATATCGCCCAGATCTCTCCTTTGTACAATTCTACGATCCGTCGGCAAATCGCCAACCCCAAGCCAGAACCACTTAAGAGCCGATCATGTACCCGATAGAACGGATCGAAAATATGACCAAGGTAGGCATCTTCGATCCCAATGCCATTATCGCGGATCTGAAAACAGAGGTGATCGTCCTTGATAAAAGTGCTGATGTGAATAATGGGTTGTTGCCCTTCCCGCCGGTATTTCAGACAATTTTCAATGACGTTGAAAAACAACTGTTCCAACATAGGGCGGTGCCCACGTAACTTCGGTAGTTCCCCTTCAATCTCGATACTGGCATCCGCCACGCTCACTTCCTCTTCCAGCAGGGAGAGTACCGAATCGATGATCGCTTCTGTTCGTACCAGTTCCTGTTTGTCTTCTTCCAGTTTGAGTCGCGAATAACTCAACAGATCATCCAGTATCTTTTTCATCCGCTGCCCCCCATTGGTAATGTAATTGATGTAGTGATGCATATCCTCCTGATCAGGGGTGATCTTTCTTCGCAACAACTGGCTGAAACTGGTAATGGACCGCAGGGATTCCCGCAGATCATGTGAGGCCGCAAAAACGAATTGCTGAAGCTTATTATTGGTGGTTTCAAGTTGTTGGTTACTGAAATGAAGCTCCCGGTTCTTCCCATTTAATTCTTCGTTCTTTACGGCCAGCCGGCGATTAGTTTTTTTGCGTTGGAGGTTCAGTACAAAGAGTAGAATGACGAGCAAAGAAACTAGTAACATCCCGATCCCAAGTCCCCATAAGCGGTATTGCTGGGTGCGCTGGATGGCCTCGTTGAGCTTAGAGGTCGCGTTCATGATCTCCAGTTCGTATTCAAAGCGGACCTTTTGCCGGGCCAGTTGGTCGGCTACATCGGCCGTTACCAGGCTGTCGCGGGCCTCCTGTTTCAGCTTCAGGAAATCATATGCCCTCTGGGAACTATCCTGATCGATCTTCATTTCAGAAAGCAGATCATAAGCTTCTTCCAGATCTTCGAAAGAATTATTCTCCCGGGCGATATTGACCACTTCTTCGGCGTACTCCTGTGCTTCCTTCCAGTCTTTCTGCGATCTCCGTAACTTTGCCAGGCTCAACAGGGCCACCGTCTGCCCGGACTGATCTCCCCCGATGGAATCCCGGATCTGTATGACCTCCCTGAAATATCGTTCCGCATCTTCCACCTTTGATTCCATCATCCTCACATTGCCCATGGCTTCCAGTATGGTAGCATTGATCTGCCGGGCTCCCAATTGCTGACCGATACGAAGGGCATCCTGATAGTAGATCATGGCAGAATCGAACTTCACCCGGGCCTCATGCACCGTACCTATATTGTAGAGCGTAACGGCATAAGCGATCCGGTTGCCCATCTCTTCCAGCCAGGGCAGTGCCTGACGATAATACAAAAGGCTGACTTCAAAATTTCGCTGGTTGTTGTAGAGATTTCCTATGCTGGTATAAGTAGAAGGTTCCGGTGGAAGTCCATGTTCTTCGCGTACCTGAATGGACCGCCGGTACAATTCGAGTGCTTCCGCAATATCGCCCAGGCGTCTTTGGACAATTCCCAGATTATTCCAGCATTTGGATATCTGATCGTAGTCACCACTAATTTGGGCCAGTTTTACTGCCGTTTCAAACTGGTTGGTAGCCAGGGCCAGTTCGCCCCGCTGATAGTAGACCAAACCCAATTCGTTGATACTGCGAGCCTGTTCACCATTCTCTCCCAGAGAAGCAAAAAGGGTAACTGCGTTTTCCAGCTTTTCGATCGCTACTTCGTATTCCGCTTTTTGCAGCAGGGCGGCGCCTTCGGCCGTCAGGGCCTTGGCGCGGCCCTTACTGAAACCGATCCGGGTAGAACGCTCCAGGACCTCCCTGGCAATCAGCAAGGCAGAATCCGCATCATTACGCCGGTAGGCGTAGGCCAGATCCGCCATAATACGAAGTTTTCCCGTATCCGTTGTGCTTTCATGGTAGGCTGTCCAGAGTCGGCTACGATCAGCCGCGTCCTGCCCGGAGAGGTGGAATCCAGACAGTAACCAACAGCATAATAAAAACAGCCGTTTAGCAAGAGGTTGCGACCTGCTCAACATGAAATCAGGATTTTTTCTTTGATGGGAGGTAAGATCACCGAATTTAATCGGTTGGTGTTTTCTCACTGAATAAAGCTATAAAATATAATCATTATAAACAAATGTGGCGGTATGGGTTATTTTTGCCCAAATGTTATCTTCTCTCCGAAAAAAGTCTAAATTCACTTTCAGTTAAAACTGAAAGTTCTAAATTTTGTTACAGTTTTAGAAAAATTTATCCGCATGGAAACAGCTCGCAAAGCCGAAGCCGTTCTCAAAGATCCGGCACTGGAAGCCCCATTAAAAGCCATCGCCCAAAAAGTTTTTTCCGGCGAGCGCATTACCTTTGACGAGGGGGTATTGCTTTTCGAAAAGGCGCCACTCTCTTTCCTCGGCGTGCTGGCCAACTTCATTCGGGAAGCACGGCACGGTGAAAAGACCTATTTCAACCGCAATTTTCACATCGAGCCGACCAATGTCTGTTTGTATACGTGTACTTTTTGTTCGTATTCCCGTTTGATCAAGCAACGCTCGGATGGCTGGGAGTACAGTATGGATGAGATCATGGACATTGTACGCTCCTACGATGGTCAGCCGGTGACGGAAGTACATATTGTCGGTGGTGTACTACCTCAGTATGATGTTCCATTTTATGAAGAGTTGTTCCAGCGCATCCGCGCTCATCGGCCGGAATTGCACATTAAGGCACTTACTCCGGTGGAGTATCACTACATCTTCAAAAAGGCCAAGATAAGCTATGAAGAAGGGATGGCCCGCATGAAAGCAGCCGGACTGGATTCCATGCCCGGAGGCGGTGCGGAGATCTTTCATCCGGAGATCCGCGATCAGATCGCCGGTGGCAAATGCAATGCCGAACAATGGCTGCGTATCCACGAGATCTGGCACGAATTGGGGCATCGCTCCAATGCGACCATGCTGTACGGGCACATTGAGCAATTCAAACATCGTATCGATCACATGGAGCGATTGCGGGAACTGCAAGATAAAACCGGAGGATTCCAGACTTTTATCCCGCTTAAATTCCGGAATAAAGAGAACCAGATGTCGCACATTCCCGAGGTGAGTGTGATCGAGGATCTGCGCAATTACGCCATCAGTCGTATCTATCTGGATAACTTCGACCATATTAAGGCCTACTGGCCCATGATCAGCCGCAGCACCGCCCAGCTCTCCCTGGCCTTCGGCGTGGATGATATCGACGGCACCATTGACGATACGACGAAGATCTACTCTATGGCCGGTAGTGAGGAACAAAATCCGGCACTAAGTACGGAGCAGCTCGTCAA
>JAGQXH010000304.1 GCA_020436695.1 Lewinella sp.
GGGCGATATCCCCTCTTTTTTTGCCCGCATGGTGATGGCCGCCCCGTGTTCATCCGAGCCGCAGACCCAGACGACATCTTTCCCCAACAGACGCAGATAGCGTACATATATATCAGCCGGCAGATAAGCGCCGGCTAAATGTCCCAGATGCAATTCCCCGTTGGCATAGGGAAGAGCCGAGGTAATCAAATATCTTTTTGGCGTATTCATTTATGACTGTGCTTTACAATGGTCAGACAAATGCTCGCGTAAAATGTCGCGAAGATAAATAAATTAAGTGGAGTTCCCCTTCGTTGGTCATCCGTCAACGGGCACCTGCTCAAAATTCATACGGCAGGCATTATTGTCGGATACAACTCAACAAAATAAAGAGGACAGTAGATGATATGAATGGAAACAGGAGGTTAGCCCTCCATTCGGGCGATGTAGAGCAGGTTTTGGGTAGGAATGGGTAAACCGTTCTCCAGAATGGCAAATTCAGATTCGGCCTTGCGGAAGATCTCCCGGATAATACCCCGGGTAGTGACAACTCGGCCGAGCTCCGACCGATACACCAGGTGGCAATCCGCTTTTTCTTCGGCCAGAAGCGGAAGATCGACAATATGATGATTTACATTCTTCAGGACGAGTCGTATTTATGATTATGTGACTATAAAACCGGTAGAACGGAGGTAAAGTTCCCGGACAGGGTATTTCGTTTAATTCATCTAAGTGATCAGTCGGCACTATGGCTGACAACTGACCACTGGGTAACTGACCACTTTTTAATTCACCACCAGCTTAATGGTATCCGCTTTTACCCGAGCCTTGAGCCAGTCTTCGATCTGTGCCCTTTCGGAACGTCGCGGCGTACGGGCAAATTTGGCGTAAGCCAGATAGACCGTGTCATAGGTGAGGCTATCCTTGATGCCGGAAATGACGGTGCGGCTGATGGATAATTCCTGCACATTTTTGTTGATGGCCTTTACTTCTTCAGCCAGCGCGGTAACCGGGATCTGCTGCTCCCGCATTTGCAGGATCCGATCCTCCAGGAACTTGATCCTTTCGTCTTTATCCTTCAGCATGTCCTGATTCTTCTGATAAAGATCCTCAATAATGCCAGTGCGCATCTGCTGGCTCATTTGTTCTACCGTCTCCAGTTTGACACCCTCTTCTCCGGTGTAGCCCTGATGGACAACTAATACGGCATCGTGGAGATTGCGGTAATTCACAAGACGTTCCTGTGCTTTCTGAATAAGATCCTGGCCGACAGGTTCTCCGAAAAAGGTGACCTCAATGCGTTTCTGATCATTTTCGAAGATGTATTGACGGTTGATGATCTGACAATTGTCAAACTTTAATTCCTGATTGACAAATAAATTGGCATTCTGTTCAAATAAACTCTGATTGACTACGGTATAAGCCGTATAAACACTCGGGATGATGGTTAGAAAAACCAAAATGTATATGTATCGTTTTACCCGTCGTTCTCGGCCTGCTGTTGCATCGTCAAAATTCTTCGATTTGAATCCCAGCAAACGGACGATCAGGTAAGTGGAAAAACTGATAAACACGCTATTGATAAAAAAGAGGTAGAAGGCCCCAAAGAAATAGTTCCATTGGCCGGTCGCCAATCCAAATCCCGCTGTACAGAGTGGAGGCATCAGCGCCGTGGCAATGGCTACCCCGGGAATGGCGTTGCTTTTTTCTTTGCGACTACCGGCCACAATGCCCGCCAGACCACCGAACAGTGCGATCATCACATCCCACAGAGTGGGAGAAGTACGGGCCAGCAATTCGGAACGGGCATCGTTCAGAGGAGAGATCCAGAAGTATAAAGCGGAAGTCAGTACACTGATGCCGACTGCAATACCGAGGTTGCGTAAAGCCTTAATGATCAGTTCGAAATCATAGATCCCCACGCCGAGGCCGATACCCATGATCGGACCCATGAGGGGAGAGATCAACATCGCACCGATGATGACCGCAGGACTGTTCACATTGAGGCCAACCGAAGCCACCATGATGGCAAACATGAGGATCCAGAGGTTAGGACCCCGGAAAACCACGCCTTTTTCGATATCTTCAATCGTCGCTTTTTCGGAAGCTTTGCCTTCTTCCAGATTAAAGCGGTCTTTCAAAAAAAGACGTAGATAGCGCAACAGGGTATTTAAACTTGCGGTTTGTTTGGCCACAGTAGTAAGGTGTTTATGCGGTGAGGATTAGTAATGAAGCATGGAAAATAATATATAAGTGAGTTTTTTCCAAAAAGCAGCTTAGTTATCCGCGCCGGGCTGGTTTTTGAATACCAGTGTACGGTGCGGAAACGGGATCTCAATACCTTCTTCATCAAAACGGGCTTTGATGCTTTCTACGAGATCGCAGTTGATGGCGAACCCATCGGCCTGGTTGGCTGCCCAGACATAAGCCCTCAGATTGATGGATGAATCTCCGAAGCTTATAGCGCGTACCACCACTTCGTCTATACCTTTCTCGATATCTTCGGGTTTCCGATTATCCAGGTGCAGAGGATGCTTGATGCCTTCCTCCTTCATGATCTCTTTGGCTTTCTGGATATCGGAATCGTAGCTGATGCCCACCTCTATCCACCTGCATATTTTTTCATCCGTCATATCGGAGTTGAGAATCGTCTCGTTGCTGATCACGGAATTTGGGATCACAATGCGGCGGTTCTGATAATCCCGGATCACGGTGTGACGTAAAGTGATATCCTCGACTACTCCGGCCATGGTATCCTTAACCACAATGCGATCATTGATGCGGTAGGGCTTGAACATGATGATGAAAACTCCACTGATCACATTGCTGAGCGCATGCTGGGAAGCAAAACCAACCGCAACGGCCAGTATACCGGCACCGGCCAGCATAGATGCTGCTACTCCTTTGAGGGCATCGATCTGAATAATGGCCATGCCGAAGCCGATAACGTAGAGGACGCCGGTGATGGCGTGCCGCAAGAACTGATAATTTGTGGGATCACTTTTGAGCAGAAGGCTCGATTTGAGGATGAAACTTTTAAAGAGGCGGTTAAAAATAAAAACCACCAAAATGGTAGCAATTACAATGGATAGGGCAATAATGAAGGGTAGATAAGTGGCGTCTAAATTCATTTCAGGTAATTTTGCCGGAAAAATCGATCAATGTTGTAAGAATTCCAAAAGAATACTTTTTGAATTTGATGTAGACGAAGGATTAGCACATTGGTAACGAATGGGAAGAAAGTTTTTTGGAAGAAGATAAGATGGATTGTAATGATGGTTATAATTGGCTACTATTACTCCATGTTCCATGGTCGGTTCTCGGTCACATACAGTGAAACCACAATACATAGAAAGCCTGTTTGACGTTTTTTCATTCTACTGACAGTGTAGCTAATCACTTTTTTTCCTGCTTCTGGGATGAAACTGCATCACGGTCTCCCGCAAATAATCCGTATCGAGATGGGTGTAGATCTCGGTAGTGATAATCGATTCATGGCCCAGCATATCCTGTACGGCTTTAAGGTCGGCACCACCTTCTATCAGGTGCGTGGCAAATGAATGCCGGAAAGTGTGCGGACTTACATTTCGTTGGATACCGGCCGCTTCGGCACATTCTTTTACTACCATAAACACCATGACCCGGGTCAGCCCCTTGCCTCTCCGGTTGAGAAATATATAGTTTTCATACTCCGGATGAATAGCAGTCATGCGCCGGCGTACGCCCTCGATATACAACTGGATGTGTTTAATGGCTTCTGCACCGATGGGAACGATGCGTTCTTTGTCGCCTTTGCCGATCACACGAATGAAACCGACCTCCGGAAAGAAATTGCTCAACCGCAACTGGATCAATTCGCTTACCCGCAGTCCGCAGGCATAGAGCGTTTCCAGCATGGCGCGGTTGCGTACTCCGTGATCCGTGCTGAGGTCAATACTGTGCAACATGGCCTGGATCTCTTCGTAGGAGAGTACCTCGGGTATTTTGCGCGACAGGCGCGGCCCGTCCAGCAGCTCCGTGGGATCATCCCGGACGATATCTTCGGTGAGCAGGTAGCGAAAGAAGGTTTTTAGTGCCGATATTATTCGTGCCTGGGAACGTGCTCCCAATCCCAGCTCATTAAGCCAGAGAATGAATTCCGACAATTCTTCGGAGCTGATCCCGGCCGGGCTGATGTGGTATTCCCGTATTCTCAGAAATTCATCCAGCTTGTAAAGGTCCCTTTGATAGGCTTCAATGGTATTATCGGCCAGTGAACGTTCCAGCAACAGATAGGCTTTAAATCCCTTGATATACGGTTTCCACGACATAATGCCAAAAGTAGGACTTTATTCGGCAACCGGGTCGGGCGATTCGGTCGTCGATTGTTGATGACGGGCAAAACGTACCACCTGACGGGCCACTTTGCGACGAATCGTCCGTTCCAGATCGCGATCTACCTGATGTAGAATATACTGGAATTTCATTTGCAGGTGATCCTTTTTAATTTGAACGATCTTCAAATTATAGGAGTTTTTCTGGATAAATTTCCGGTATTCCTTCAGCGTTTCGATGAGCTCATTTTCCAGTTGCTCTACACTGTCCAGTACTTTAAGGTCAATCTCAAACTCCGTACTGATCTTTTTGATCTCCCGGCGGGTATAGTTGATGATCTCGCTGCTGAATACCCGGTTGTTGGGAATGATGATAATGTCATCGTCTTCGTTGATCAGGGTGGTTTTAGTCAGATTGATGTCGATGATCTTTCCTTTGTTCTCTCCGATCTTAACGTAGTCATTGGCATTGATCTGACGGGAAAAACTGATAATAAACCCACTGATAATCTCGGTAATGAAATCTTTGGAGATGATGGCGATGGCCGCCGCAACGATGCTTAGACTGGTAAAGAGGTCGCGGTAATCGATCCCGAATAGCCTCAAAGCAGTCAAAACGCCAAAGGTAACGATGAGCAGGTAATACAGATTGGACAGGCCGTAAATGACATTGTCATCCTGATCGGGTGTCATATGGGCCTGCTTTCGGTACCACCATCCGGTAAACTTTAGAATGAGACGGGTGGCCAGCAAAAGAATGCCGAACGAAATTAGCGTAATGACATGATCTTCCTGTAAAACAGGGAAGCGTGGAAAATCATCCGGTAAAAATTTGGTGGCCGTCAGGATCAGGAGCAGCACGGCCTCAATCGTTATGCGAATCCACTTATTTTTTTTTGCCATATTTTGCCGTACATTAATCGCCGGTAAAGGTAAATCTTTGCCCCTTTACCCTGTTTGATGAATGACTACAATTTTCCTTGCTAAACGTAAAATCTGAGAGATGATCGTCAATTTGATGAGCGATACCGTTACCAAACCCACTGCGGAGATGCTACAGGCCATGTTGCAGGCCGAAGTAGGGGATGATGTCTTCGGGGAAGATCCTACCGTTAACCGACTGGAGGCCAGAATGGCCTCAATGTTCCGCAAAGAAGCTGCCGTTTTTTGCCCTTCGGGTACCATGACCAACCAGATCGCTATTCGGGTACATACCCAGCCGCTGGACGAAGTGATCTGTGATCACTACTCTCATATCTATCAATACGAGACCGGAGGGTATGCGAGCAATTCCGGAGTGGGCATCAACCTCATTCAGGGTACGAATGGCAAGATCACGGCCGAACAGTTGCAGGCCGTCATCAAACCGGTATTCGACTGGCTACCCATCAGTAGGCTGGTGGTACTTGAAAATACCTGTAATAAGGGAGGCGGTTCTTACTATACCCTCGAGGAGATCCGGCCTATTCGGGAATTGTGCCGGCAGCGCGGTCTGGCCCTTCACCTGGATGGCGCCCGGCTGTTTAATGCACTGGTCGAGACCGGAGAAAGCACGCAGCAGGTAGGCGAGCTCTTTGACAGTATTTCGATCTGCTTATCCAAAGGATTAGGTGCACCGGTTGGTTCTGTTCTTATCGGTGACGGAGAATTTATTCGCCGGGCCCGGCGCGTGCGTAAGGTCATGGGAGGCGGGATGCGGCAGGCCGGTTATCTGGCGGCGGCGGGACTTTATGCCCTGGATCACCACGTGGCACGCCTCAAACTGGATAATGATCGGGCCAAAAGGCTGGGAGAGGTGTTGGAAGAAATGGACTATGTGGAAACGGTACGACCGGTACGGTCCAATATTGTCATATTCGACCTAAAATCACCATTTACCGCTGAAAATTTCCTGAATACACTTAAGAACAGGGGCGTGTTAGCCTTGCCCTTTGGGCCGCAGACCGTACGTCTGATCACACATCTTGATGTTTCCGAAGTGATGATAGAACATACGATCGAGGTGCTGCAATCGATCTGATGAGCTGAGATGTGGTAGATTTCACCAATCTGCCACATCCAGCTATCAACGGCTTAGCGCCTAATCGTCAATAATCGCGTCGTCGATCAACTCATCGCCGTCGCCGTCCAGGTCCTCGAATCCGGCAGCTTTGCCTTCCGGTTTGGGTTTACCTTCGAAGTCCGGGTTTTTGCCAATCGTCAGATCGCCGGTTTGACCTTTATCTTTATCACCTTTCATCTGGTAATCGCCATCGGCGTAGCGGGCGGCTTTGTCGAAGAAGCTTTCGTGTTTGCCCAGCAGATCGTCCTTACTATCCTCTACTTTATCCATCACATCCCTGGCACGCTGTTCGGCAGTTTTGCCTAATTCTTCTGCTTCACGGAGGGTTTCCTCCATGGTATCTTTCTCAGCTTCTTCCTGAGCTTTTTCCACCAGGTCTTCTGCCTTGTCGAAGATCTTACTGCCGAATGCTTTGGCTTTTTCTAAGGCTTCACCGGATTTTTCCATGATGGTCCCTCCGATCTTTTCGGCCGCATCCATGATCTGTTCTTTCTTGCCTTCGGTGGCCCCCAGGATCTTTTCACCCAGATTTTCGGCGGTATCCAATATCTTTCCGCCTACTTTGTCGGCGGCCCCCATCACTTTTTCACCCACCTGTTCGGCGGTGTCCATAATCTTTTCTCTTGGGCCACTGGTCTTTTCCATGATGTCTTCTCCCAGATCCCGAAGTTTATCGCCGGCCTTATGAGCGGCATCCTTAATGGCACTTCCGGTAGCGGCTGCGGCTGCACTGGCTTTATTGACAATATTATCAGTGTCTTCCGTGTCAGGCGCTTCGGTCTCCGTTTCCTCGGCAGCTTCTTCTTCCACCTCATCTACGATCTTCTCTTCTTTAGCTTTGGATTTTCCGGAGATATCATCCATTGCCTCTTTAGCCTTTGAGGTAGCGTATTCTGCTTCCTCCCAGATCTTTTCGGCTATATCCTCTACTTTGTGTTTAGCTTTATCGAAGAGTTCACTGCCTTTCTCAAAAGCATCTCCTCCGATATCCTCGGCTTTTTCTTTCGCTTTTTTAATAAAGTCGCTGGACTTTTCAAATATTTCTTCTCCCGCTTCTTTCCCGGCTTCAGTGGCTTTCCCGGCAGCCGATTTGGCTACTGATTTGGCACCGAAAAATGCTTTCTTGATTTCATTGAGGAATCCCATGATTGTTTTGTATTGATGTTTAAATGTAAATACGCCAAAAATTACTAATTAATTGGCTAATCCGGGAGGTTTTTCGATGGGTGTGGGTTATTTGCATTTGAATGGAGTGCTTTTTTAGATCGCATGCCGATGGCAACCAGCATTCTCCCGGTGGTTCCCTGCTCATGGCGATGGGAAAAATAGTCCTTGTTGTGAGCGATGGTCGAATAAGTGGATGAGGCGAGCTGCCCTTCCGGTATGCCGACCTGGAGTAGCAGTGTCCGGTTGGCTGCTTTTAGATCCACAAAATATTTGCCTAATTGCCCGTTCCAGTTTTTGTGTTCGGTGGCAAAGTGATCAGCTACATCGGCATCCACCTCAAAATCGCAGTAATCGATGCAGGTGCCGATATAAACCAGACAATCTTTCGGTACCGTACCGTAATGTTCCTGCATTGCATGGAGCGTTTTGCCGGCAATGCCGGCAGCAGTGCCTTTCCAGCCGGCGTGAATGGCCGCTACAGCTCTCCGAACAGGATCATATATGAGGATCGGTGTACAGTCGGCAATGGTTACTGTCAACAAAATGCCGGGAACATTGGTGATCAGGGCATCGAAACCGGAAAAATAGCCGGCCTGGTCTATTTTAAGTACTTCCGATCCGTGTATCTGATGACTACCGGCGGTTTGCTCGGGATGAAAGCCACAGGCTGCAAAAAAGCGCCTCCGGTTTTCCTGTATTGCCGAAGCGTCGTCGTCCGTATGCAGGCCCAGGTTGAGGCTGCTGTATGGGGCTTTGCTCACGCCACCATGCCGGGTGCTTTCATAGGCAGCGACTTCCGGAAATCCGGAAAAAATAGAAGGGTAGCGCAAAAGCAGGGATTCCGTTTGGGACATTACGATCAATTAGCTAATCAAACATTCTGGGAGTCAAAGTGCCGGGTCATGCAGGACCAACAGTGGTATTTTGGAATGAAACACCTCCATTGTGGTAACACTCTGGTGAAATATTTTTTCCAGAAAACTACGCTCTCGTCGGATCATACATAACAGGTCTGATTTGGTTTCTTCCACGAAATCATCAATACTGGCGGTGATGTGCTGACCGTCGAGCCGGAAGTGATAGGAAGCTTCTACCGGATCGAGGAATTGCCTGATCTCAGCCTTGATACCGGCATCTTTCGAACCGGCATCCTGATGAAATACTTCGATCTTGGCTCCAAAAGTTTTGGCAATGGTTACCAGCGGGGCTACCACTCGGTCATTAGAGATATGATCCTGATCGATCGCAAAAACAATGCGCCCCGGAAGTTTGAAACTATAGTGTTCGGGGATCATCAGCAGGGGAACCTTGCAGGCCTTTACCACTCCATTGGTCGTACTTCCCGAAAATACCTCTTTCAGTCCGCTGGCTCCCTGGGTGCCCATGATGATCAGATCATAGCCTTCTTTTTCGGCGACCGCACCAATTACCGGAGCCGCATCTCCCCGGTAGAGTTTGTGCTTGATGGTGGCGCCGTTAGTGAGCTTGGGCCGTGTGTTTTTGATCATTTCCGCCAGTTCAACGTGGGCGTCTTCCTCCATATAAGATTCTACGGAGATGAACATTCCCGTAGAACTATATAGTTTGAAAGTGTGGATCAGCGTGATCTGGCTCCCAAATTCATTGGCAAAGGCCACTGCAAATTTAAGTGCATTGTAGGCATTATCGGAAAAATCGGTGGGGACGAGTATCTTTTTCATGGCTTGCTTTTAAAAGAACCCGGACTGTTCTTACTTTAAAATAAAACAAAGTGATAGCTTAGAAAGATTGAATATTCAGAGCGTTTTTACGTATGGATGATTCGTGCTAAAACCTTTATCCATGGCTAACACCCTGCCGGATATCCATTCACTTTTGAGTCCAAGCAGATAAAAGGCCAAATTAGCAATTTCCTCCGGTTGGGCATAACGCATCTGAGGATGTTCTTGGTACTTTCTTTCGCAGTCAGTGAGCG
>JAGQXH010000305.1 GCA_020436695.1 Lewinella sp.
ACGATACCTTCGGCTTCATTAAAATAGACCACGACGCGGCAAAAAAGGCTTTCGCGGATAAGGGAAAAGAGTTAATTTTGCTGCCCATCGGATAAATTAAAAACAACAAACATGGGCAAAGTAATAGCCATTGCAAACCAAAAAGGAGGCGTTGGAAAAACCACAACGGCGATCAATCTGGCAGCCAGCCTGGCCATTTTGGAAAAGAAGGTGCTGCTGATCGATGCCGACCCCCAGGCAAATGCCTCTTCCGGAGTGGGTGCTTTGCCCGAAGATGTAGACGTCAGCATCTACGATTGTATGATCAACGAGCTGGAACCGGAAGAAGCCATCTATGAAACCGATACGCCGAATCTGGAGATCATTCCCTCGCACATCAATCTGGTAGGTGCCGATATGGAACTCGTCAGCCGCTTCCGCCGGGAGTACGTGATGAGTGAGATCGTGGCTAAGATCAAGGATCAGTACGATTATATATTCATCGACTGCCTGCCTTCTCTGGGGCTTGTAACCGTCAATGCGCTGACTGCAGCCGACTCTGTACTCATCCCTGTGCAATGTGAGTTTTTTGCCCTGGAAGGGTTGACCCAATTACAGAACACCATCGCACTGGTAAAGAAAAGCCTCAATCCGCAACTGGAGATCGAAGGCATTCTGCTCTCCATGTACGATAGCCGTCTGCGCCTGGCCAATATCATCGTGGATGAGATCCGGGAGATGTTCCCCGACCTGGTATTCGAGACCGTCATTCATCGCAACTCCAAGATCAGCGAAGCACCCAACATGCACATGCCGATCGTAATGCTGAATGCCGGCAGCCGTGGAAGCATCAACTTCCTGAACCTGGCCAAAGAGTTCCTGGAAAAAAATTCCGATGCCATTGTGTCGGCTTAAACCCTGAAAATAATAAAATAAGATCCATGGCGAAAAGGAAAAGTAATAAGGGGCGTTTAGAGTTATCGTCCAGTATCAAACAGACGCTACGAGGTGCCGGTACCAGCGCACTGATCCCGGATAATATCGACGAGCAGATCGCTATTAACCCGGAGGGATTGGTAAAGGAGTTGTCCAGTCATTTCGCCATGATCCCTATTGCGCAGATCGAAGTCAATCGCGATCAGCCTCGCCGGGAATTCGAGCAGGAACCTCTTGAAGAATTAGCCGAATCGATCAAAGTACATGGTATCATTCAGCCAATAACCGTCCGTAGGCTCGCTGATAAACAGTACCAGATCATTTCCGGGGAACGGCGTTGGCGAGCATCACAACTGGCGGGCATGGAAGAAGTTCCAGCCTTCATTCGAATTGCTAACGATCAGGCGTTGATGGAAATGGCATTGATTGAAAACATCCAACGCGAAGATCTCAATCCGATTGAAATTGCAGTGAGTTACCAGCGACTGAAAGATGAATTCCAACTTACGGATGAAGAACTTTCCGAAAGAGTAGGAAAAAAAAGGACTACTATTACCAGTTATCGCAACATATTGAAGTTACACCCTGATGTGATAGATGCCCTCAAAAAACAGGACATCAGCATGGGGCACGCCAAACCCATTAGCGGCATAGATGACAAATTGCTGCAAAAGGAATTTCTTCAGCAGATCCTTGATAAGGAGTTATCGGTCCGCAGAACAGAAAATTTGGCCAGATCTTACAAGCCGAAAAAAACTAAACCAAAACCTAAACATACTGAGGTCGGTAACAGTCAGTTTGCACTTGAACGGGATCAGATCGTAAAAGATTTCAGGGCATTCTTCGGTCATAAAGATATCAAAATGGAAATGGAGGGTAAAGACAGCGATAAAGGACAAATCGTTATTCAGTTTAAGGATAAAGAACAACTCCACAATTTGTTCAAATGTATCGAGCAATTGTGATCATTTGTCAATAAAAAGCAAACAGCGCATCCTCCCATCACAAATCGCCGCTGCCGGGCGTTATCCAGGTGTTCTTCACCAACTTATGGCCATGCCGAATCGACTGCTACTTTTTTTTCTTTTCTGTGGGCTGAGCGGAGTGATCCTGGCTCAGGACACCACCCTTGTGGCTCCTATTCCCGGAACGGATAGTCTGCTGACAGCGGTAGAACAGGCCATTGTCAAAGAGGAAAGCAGTTGGCCGGTTCCCAAGAAAGCACTAATGTGGTCGATCATTCCCAGTGGAGGTCAGATCTATAATCGGCGTTGGTGGAAAGTGCCGTTAGTGGTAGGCGGCTTTTATGCCCTGTATCGCACCATCGATTACAATACTGATCTCTACTCACGCCTGAAAACAGCTTACCTGCTCAAACTGGATGACCAGCCGCATGAGTTTTCCGGCACCAGCATCGATAACGCCAGCACGCTGCGAAACCTACGCGACCGTTACGACAAAAACACCCAGATGAGCTATGTATTTCTAGTGCTGGGTTATGCCCTGCAGGGCGTGGAGGCCTATGTAGATGCCCATCTTCGGCAATTCGATATTGATGATGACCTGTCCATGCGTCTCAAACCAACCATCGATATACTTCCGGTCAGTGGGCAGCCCGTGCCTGGGATCGGTTTGGTGATCCCGATACGCTAGTGGATCAAACTATAAGAATATTGATCGAAGAGATCCGGCAAGCTGTTTGGAAGATTTTAAATGATTGATTTTCTTTAGGGGATAATAGTAATAACCGCCCATGACCTATAACCTTCCCCTTTCCCATCAATTCAGTGAAGATCTGGCCGTGTGGCACACTGCTGACTACACCGTAGCTGTGCCGGTCGTGAAAGGTATCCCCTATTTTAACGAAGTGGATTTCTATGCCGAGAAATTGGTACGGGAAAAATGCGAACACTTACTCCGGAGCACACAAGGCTTCGAAAAAGAGTACGAACGTTTCGTACGTCAGAAAGCGCGCCGTCCGAGCTACGATATTTACGCCTGTTTCCAGTCTTTCAATGAGGCTTGCAAAGCTTTTTTCCCTTTTATCAGCATCCTGCAAAAAAAACTTGCGCCCGGAGCGAAAATACTCAACCTCTGGGACCGTACCGGATGGCTCGGTGCCCTGCTACAGGGCTTTTTTCCGGAGCAACAGGTGATCACGCTCTGGGAAGGAGATAAAGATGTTTTGGGGTACAAGGGCTTTTACTTTTGGTACCAGCAGGAAGTGGAAAGCGCCACCATGCAGGTAGGCTTTGCCGATCTCAACAAACCACTTCCATTCGAAGATGACAGCATCGCCCTGGTCTTTGGGCTGGATACTTTCCACCGCTTCGATCAGTCTCTGCTGCTGCACGAATTACTCCGCATTACACCGGAAGACGGTGCCATTCTATTTCCCCACGTGCACCTCAGCAATTCGGAACCGGAACCCTTTTTTGAGCGAGGTTGCCGGCAACTACACGGACTGGATTACGATTCCTTTTTCCAAAAGCTGTTTGCCGAAAGCGAAAGACAGGGTTTCGTTTTCCCCGAACCGGAAATGTTCGCGCTCAATGAGCTACATGCAAAAAAGCCCTACCCGATCGTTTCTCAGCCCAATTCGCATCACTACAATGCCATGCTGGCCGTTCTTCCGAAAGCCTGGGCCGCAAGCGAATATCTGGAACCATTTCGCTTCCAAGATCTGCATTCGCCGGAACAGTGTTATATACTGGTGAATCCCTTGCTCAACATCGACTCCAGTCGACAAATCGTCCGGATCGATCGCACCAAATATTCCGACCGGGTAGGTTATTTGCTGGATCGTCATCCGATCTATATGGAAAAATTGTCCAAAGCGGAACAATACCGCTTGTCGGAAACAGCGACCAAAGCCCTGTATCTGGCCGGACATCTATACACCGTGGAAGCGATTGCAAAAGTACTGGGCGTTTCCCTCACCGATCTGCTGGAGGAGCTAAAGGATATGCAGGAAAGAGACATTGCTCAACTGGTCCCGGTAAGTAACAATCAGATGCGATTGCAACAATATATCACGACCCAGGAATATATCCTTCCGGAAAGTGAACAGACCCTGGCCGCGCTCTGGAGCCGCGCCGTAGCTCACTTCGGCGAAAAACTATTCCTGATCTCGGAATGGGACGAAAGCGAGTTTGCTTACGAAGATTGCGATGAGCTTATTCGTCAGATCCGCAGCAAATTTGAGGCAGAAGGTCTGAAAAAGGGAGACCGGATCATCCTGATCACCCAAAACAACTTTGAGGCAATCCTGACCATCCAGGCCGCCGTGCAAAGCGGGATTGTAGCCGTACCACTGGAACACAAACTGGTAAGCACTACCGTTTCTCATATTCTTCAGGAAGTGGAGCCCAAAATAGTTTTCATCGATGAACAGGCGGCTAGTAACTTCTCCTCCATTTTTTCAAATCAGGTAGTCGTACAATTTGATGGAGAAGAAGAACCAGCCTTCCCGGTGTTTTCCAACTGGCTCATTGATCGGCCCGAATCGGAAGAAGCAGTTAATCCCGTTCCGGTAGTGCTCCACCCTGACGACCTGGCCATCATTCTTTATACCTCCGGTTCCACCGGCATTCCTAAAGGAGTGATGTTATCGCACGGCCAACTGGTACGCAGCAGCCGATTGATCACCGAAACCTTTCACTGGAAAACGGAAGATCGTTTTTTCGCCGTAGGTGAGTTGGACAGCATGAGCGGCTTACGCAATGCCTGTTTTGCACCACTGGAAGTCGGAGCAGCCGTAGTGATCCCTACAGCTGCCGCTAAAAGTAACTTATTCGGTATTTGCGAAAGCATTGCCCGCCACCGGGCCACCATATTGGGTACAACTCCGGCCCTGCTCAATCAGATGGTTCAGTTTGAGCGGCGGGTACGCGCCGATCTACGCAGCATCCGCCAGGTGATCTGCACCGGCAGCGCACTCTCCACAAGCTTAAAAAATGCGTTCAAAACGAACTTCGGCATCGATATTTTAAATTATTACGGACTTACCGAAACCACCGGTATCTGCATTGCCGAAAAAGCAGAAGAAAGTGATCCGGAAAATGCAACGATTGGACAGGCGATCGATGCCCTGATTCAGGTAGTGGATGAAAACGGAGTATTGGTCCCGCCCGGTGCTCCCGGAGAATTGCGTATTTTCAGCCGGAACATTACGCCGGGTTATTTTCAGAAAGAAGAGCTCAGTAAGAAGGCCATCCGGAATGGCTGGTTCTATACCGGGGATATTGCGACTATCGATGAAGATGGAAATGTACAACTCAAAGGACGCATAAAAGACATTATTAAAACCGCCGATGGTCTGCTCGTCTACACGGATGAAGTGGAGCATATTCTGGAAAGTCATCCGCTGGTTAAAGAAGCAGCAGTAGTACCGGATATCGGACCGGAAAAAGAAAAAATGCTTTCCTTTGTGGTCCTGCGGGATCACCTTCCGGATGAGGCCTCCGTCCTAACGGAGTTACAGCAATTCGTTACCCAAAAGATCGGGGACCGCAATATTCCATTGGTGATCCAATTGAGGGATAAGCTGCCTCGTAACGCCAATGGGAAAGTAATGAAAACCGAATTAAACACCTTATAGCCTTGTCAGATATCGCACAGATCTTCCAAAAGATAGAGCAAAAAACTGTTCAGTCCCGGATTTTTGCCCAACTGGAAAAAGCTTATACCTACGCCGAACTAACCGATACCGTACAGCGGATCGGTGGCGTATTTTCGGCCAACGGTTTGCAATGCGGCGACCGGATCGTCATATCCAGTAAAGATCATTTTGCGTTGGGCAGCCTCGTGCTGGCCGGTCTGCGTTACGGCATTACGGTCATCCTGATGGATCCCGACCTCGGTCCGATCCGCGCCCATGACCTTATCACGCTTTGTACCCCCAAGGGTTACTTTGTCGATCACCCTTTGATCAGTAAATGGTCACTCGACCAAACCGATGGTTTTTGTTTTTCCTGGGTTAAGGAGACCAGGAAAAAAGGTATGCTGTTCAAAAAAATGCTAGGCTCCAGGGGAAATGCTGCGGAGGAAGGTGAACGTTCTTTTTCGGAAAGCCTGAAGGACTACGATAAGGCCCCCTATCCGGCAGAAATTGATCCACAGACTATTGCTTATATCCTGTTTACTTCCGGTACTACCTCCACGCCTAAAGCGGTACAGATCAGCCACTGGGCTTTATGGGCGAACCTGGACACCATCAGCCGCGTATATGAGTTGGATCAGGATTCCAGAATATTCAACATCCTCACCACTTACCATACCGATGGCGTCATTCAGGGCCCGGTACTGGCCGCCCTTAACGCCGCCGGCTGGTACCACCCCATGGATTTTTCCGTGGATCAGATACCACGCATTTTTGATGACGTCTACAAATACCGGGTCACGCATTTCATCACCGTTCCGACCATGTTGTCTTTTCTCCTGCGCTTTTCGGAGGGCTATGAGGATAGCTTCCTGGGTGAGGATTTTAAATACATCGTTACTTCCGCCGCTCCCTTTGAAGTGAAGCTCTGGGAGGATTTCGAGGCTACTTTTCAGACGATGGTGGTCAACAATTACGGACTAACAGAAACCATAGCCGGAGCCAGTTATTGTGGCCCGCAGGCTGAAACCCGCAAGGTCGGTACCATTGGCAAACCCGTCGACTGCGAATTCAGGATCATTGATGAAAACGGAGCGGAACTGGGGGCTAATGAAGCGGGAGAATTGCTGATCAAAGGCGATAACCTGCTGACCAATTACCTTAATAACGAGGAAGCCACCCGCCAGGCCCTACAGAACGGCTGGTTCCATACCGGAGATATTGCGCAGAAGGACGACGAAGGCTTTTACACCCTGATCGGCCGCAAGAAAAATATTGTGATCTCCGGAGGGATCAACATCCAGCCGGAAGAAGTGAGTGAGATCATTAATACACATCCGGAGGTGATAGAGTCGGTCTGCTTTGGCGTGCCCGATCCGATCTTTGGTGAGAACCTGCACGCCTGCGTGGTAAAGACTCCGGCTTCCGGCCTCGATGGTGTACAGATCATTGAACACTGCCGTTCTCAACTGGAACCGGCCAAGCTCCCCAAACAGGTATTTTTTCTACCCCAACTCCCCAAGACCATATCCGGAAAGATCAAGGCTCGCGAAGTTCGCGAACAACTAAAAGAGAGCACCAGTGATGAAAGCACTGGAAATTCTTCTCATCTGGAAACTATTGTTGCAGTGGCCGCCGCTACCTTCAATGTACCCCGCGAGCAGATCAACATCGATTCAACGGCCGAAAATCTGAATGGATGGGACTCCCTCGCGCATTTGTTGTTCGTCACCCAACTGGAAGAGCAATTCAACATCCGGTTGAGTTCAAAGGAAATAATGGTGATGAGTTCGATACGGGAGGCGGAAAAGATTGTATCGGGTAAAGTGAAATGATATGAGCGAATTAGACTTTCTAAGTTGCGAAAACTTAGAAAGTCTTGCAGCCAAATAATAATTCCCGTCAAATTTGGAATTACTCAACTACATACTCCTCTTCGGCCTGGCATTAACAACCGTTACCTGGCTAAGTCCGGCAAAGTGGCAACAATGGATCATCCTGGCCGGCACTGTTCTATTTTTAGCACTAAAAGCACCGGTATCGCTGGTAATACTGAGTCTGACCACACTAAGCAGTTACTGGATATTCAAGGCCCCAATCTCCCTTACGGCCGCTACCCTATTGGTCATTTTTCAAAATATCATCATTTTCGTAGTGTACAAAATGGGAGCAGGACACGCACTGGTCAGTCCGGCCGACCGCTTTATTCCTCTGGGGCTCTCCTACTATTCTTTCCGGCAGATCCACTATGCCATAGAACAGTACAAAGGAAAGATCGGACCGCATCAGTTTGGTGACTATGCCGCTTATCTGTTTTTTCTCCCCACCATCTTGATCGGGCCGATCAACCGCTTTTCGCCTTTTTTACGCAATATCTACCGGCGTCGATGGGATGCGACGCTCTTTTCGGAAGGTCTGGAGCGTATCCTGTACGGCTACGCCAAGATCGTGATCATCGGCAATTTTTTACTGACGAACAAACTATCCGGCATCGTCGCTACGCTGGAGGAAAACCATTTGTGGCTCTCCAACTACCTGCGCGTACTCAATTATACGTTGAACACTTATTTTCAGTTTGCCGGCTACTCGGATGTCGCTATCGGGATGGCCCTGTTACTCGGTTTTCGGGTCATGGAAAACTTCAATTATCCCTTCCTGGCTCCCAACATAAACGAATTCTGGAACCGCTGGCACATTTCGCTTTCCTCCTGGTGCCGGGATTATGTATACACGCCGATGGCCAGCATTACGCGCAAGCCCATCGTCGGCATCCTGATGACGATGCTGGTCATCGCACTATGGCACGAGATCTCGGGCAGATACATTATCTGGGGCGTTTACCACGGTCTGGGTATTGCCGTATGGCACCTGTATCACCGGTCTTCGTGGAGAGATAAGCTGAAGGATAAGCTTCCTGGCTATAAATACCTGGCTATTTTACTGACCTTTCACTTTGTTCTGTTTAGTTTCGTGATCGTCAAGGAGGAAAGCTGGGGGGCGATGTGGGAGACTTATCGGATTTTGTTTGGGGAATTCTCGTCTTGAAATAAGATCTGCGATACAAGAGTTTCCCAAAAAGGAAACTTTGTGTATTTTTATCCTGTTTCAAAAACGCGCTCATGATTTCAAAATACAATGTCATCTTTCTGATGGAGGCGATGGAGTTTCTTGAAAAGCTAGATGATAAAACCCGGGATAAAGTCATCTACAATATTGATAAATCTCGTTATGTTAATGATCCAAAGCTGCTTAAAAAGTTAGAAGGAGAAATCTGGGAATTTAGAACACGCTTCAATAAGATCCAGATCCGATTATTGGCTTTTTGGGATAAGAGTGATCAAGAAGAAACCCTCGTGGTTTCAACGCATGGGATTGTCAAGAAAACAGATAAAGTACCAAGAAAAGAAATCGATAAAGCTGAAAAGCTCAGACAGGAATACTTCGAAAATAAAAACAAATGATCATGGCACAGGCAATAAAAAAATATACCCTGGATGAAATAAAAGATCGCTTCCTTGGCGAAAGCGGAACTCCAAAAAGAGAGCAATACGAAACTGATCTCAAATTGGAAGTGATCGGTGAGTTGATCAAACTTGCCAGAAAGGAAAGAAACTTAACCCAAAGCCAGTTGGGTGAATTAATTGGTGTACAAAAGGCTCAGATATCAAAGCTGGAAAACAATGCTAAAAACGTTTCCATAGGTACGATTATCAGAGTATTCGAGGCCCTGAAAGCAAAAGTAAAACTTACCGTAGTGGTATCGGGGAAAGAGGTTGAATTCGTTTAAAACAAAAGTCGTTGCCACGTCCATTATCCTATCGTCAGCCCTCAAATGGGCTCAATCGTAATGCACTTTCTTGATAGTTATAGTGATATGTTACTCTACCCTACTAAAAATCGGGCAGGGGTAAATTATTAGGATTGATCTGCATCCAACGCAAAAATCGGATGACCA